>NZ_JBEUPA010000069.1:0-38880 GCF_040492065.1 Actinomadura sp. NPDC000929
TCGGTACCGATGTAGTTGTGGTTGAGCATCCTGGCCTCTTCCTGAGCCAGAACGACAACCCGCCGCGCGCGGTCGGTGAACCTCTCGAACATCTCCTCGCTCCTCCCGGGGGTGCCGGTTACTATCAGATTCTAAAGTGATTTGGCGAGGATCGGCGGCTGTTCGCAATGGGCGTAAGAGCCCGGGAGGCCGCGGGCCCGGCCGGCCGTCCGCACGACGGCCTCGACCTGGAGGGGACCCATGTCTCTCGAAAACCATCCCATGGTCGACGCCCTGGCTCCGGGTCCCGCCGAACGGCCCGGCGGCCCGCACGAGTACCCGCGGCGCCGGCCGGGACTCCACCCGGCGGCGTCCCGGCCGTCCCGCGGACGGGGCCGCCGCGCGGCTCCGTCCTCCCGCGGCCCCGGGTGGGCGTCGGGCATGAGCGTTCCGAGCGCGGTCAGTCCCGTCTGCGGATCAGCGTGACGCCGTCCCCGATCGAGAGGATGACCGCCTCGACCCGGCCGTCCGCGGCGACATGGGCGTTGAACTCGCGGATCGCCCGGGTGTCGGCGTCCCTCGCGCGCCTGGTCGCGGAGAGCTCCTCGGGAGGAGTGTCGTCGACGGGGTCGACGACATGGCCGCGCCACAGGACGTTGTCGGCCAGGACGGCGCCTCCCGGCCGCATGCGCGGAAGCAGCTCCTCGTAGTAGGCGACGTAGTTCTCCTTGTCGGCGTCGATGAAGGCGAGGTCGAACACCGGATCCAGGGGGAGCGCCCGTAGCGTGTCGAGTGCGGGGCCGAGCCGCAGCCGGATCCGGTCCGCCACCCCGGCCTGCTCCCACGCCTCCCGGGCGATGCGGCCCCATTCCTCGTCGACGTCGCAGCACAGCAGGTGGCCGCCGGGGGCGAGCCCTCGCGCGATGCAGAGCGACGAGTAGCCGGTGAACGTGCCGATCTCGATCGCCTGGCGGGCGCCGATGAGCCTGGTCAGCAGCGTCAGGAACGCTCCCTCGTCGGGCCCGATCTGCATCCGCGCCACCGGGCCGAGCCGGGCGGTCCGCTCCATGAGGCGGCGCTGCGCGTCGTCCGGGGGGAGGCTGTGCGCCGTGAGGTAGTCGTACAGTTCCGCCGTCACCGGCGTGGTCTTGAGCGCGCACATGGCCCCGGTCCCTCCGCGGTTCTCCGAGAAACTTTAATAAATTGTAGCAACATCCTTCTCATTTCCAAGGCGCGCGCGCCGGCCCCACCCTCTCGTCGCGCTCGCTTTGAGCTGGTCAGTTAAGTGGCCAGTGAAATCCTCGGCCGTCCCGGGCTGCGGAGAGGCGTCCCGAGGAGGGGTTGACGAGGGGGAATCGCTATATAAAACTTCAGCGACAGGGCCCCGTCATCGATCCGCGGACCAGGCAGTGGCCCACCACACGTTCTCGACAGACGCTGGAGGTGTCTGGTTTGAGCTCTCTCCGTGAGACGTACGAGTCCCTCAACCTCGAACCCAAGCCGATTCGTCCGCACATCCTCGCCGCGGCCACCGTCGTCTTCGGCGACGACTACTACGCCGGCCGGCGGGAGACCATCAACCTGTCCGGCTTCGTCCAGCTGAACAAGTGGCCGATGCCGGGCTTCGAGCACCGGGTGGACGAGAAGGGCCACGCCGAGCTGGAGACCGAGCTGATCAGCGCGCCCGAGGTCGGCATCAAGGGGTACAGCTACGAGCTGGACGACCGCATCCAGGTGCTGTCCAACCCGTTCCTCCCCAACTCCGGCCACGTGCGCCAGATCGTCCCGGGCAAGAACTTCCCGGCCGAGTTCTACATCCGGCGCTTCGGCATCCTGGAGACCAGCACCCTGCGGCTGGCCCACCGCAACGTCATCGACATCTACGGCGTGGTGGACAGCATCCCGCCGTACAAGAAGCCGCTGACCGGCCCGTACCTGGGCAGCCCGCGCGGTGACGGTCCGTTCGACGTGGTGCAGGCGCCCAACGTGGTCCGCGGGACCACCCTGCCCGAGGCCTGGTACCCGGCCAACGACCAGAACGAGCCGGTCGGCCTGACGCCCACGGTGTTCTTCGCCGCGAGCGCCGGCCCCTGCATGTCGATGCTGGTCGACCCCTCCATGATCATGCAGGTCTCCCTGGAGGGGCAGATCGAGGTCGAGGTCAACGGCAAGACCGAGGTCATCGAGCTGGAGGGCGACTACCGCAAGGCCGCCGGCACGGAGATCCTCCTGTTCGGCCCCGACAAGCACGACGAGGGCCAGGGCGTGCTCGCCCAGATGGCCCGGGTCGCCATGGTCGGCCACAACGAGGCCCTCGGCGGCCGCGTGATGCTGCGGGCCAGCTGGCCGCGGCCGTCGGGCGGCACGCTGGGCGACGGCACCGAGGACAGCCTCAGCCGGGTCAGGTTCCCGAGCGAGCTGAACATCGACGCCGAGTTCGAGCTGGTCACGCCGCACGGCAACCTGTATGCGGCCCGGCCCGCCCACGTGTCCGGCAAGCTCAGGGACCTCGAGGCCACCGGCAGCGAGCTGCGCATGGTCGGCGCGGACTCGCCGCTCGTCACCACCGACGGCACGGTCAAGGCACGGCTGACCGGCGTCCGGCTGGCGATGCGCGACGCCCACGTCGGCGAGACGGCGGCGGTCAACATCTGAGGTTTCCCGCGAGCCTCTTGACGCGACCGGCGGGACTGGATCTGATGGAAATTCCAATAGTTCCAGTCCCGCCGGGACGCGCGTGCGGCCCGCCCCGCCGGCCGTTCCGGGCACCTGAGAAGGGGAGGCGTCGTGGACCAGCGACTGCTGCTGATGCACCAGGCGATGCTCGCCGACCGGCCCCGGCTGGAGGCCTACGAGCGGGCCCTGGAGGACGCGATCCCGCCCGGAGGCGTCGTGGCCGACGTCGGGGCGGGGACGCTGGCGCTGTCCATGCTCGCGCTGCGGTGCGGCGCCGAGCACGTCTACGCCGTCGAGGCCGACCCTGAGATGGCCCAGGTCGCGGCCAGGATCGCCGAGCAGAACGACCTCAAGGGCAGGCTCACCCTCGTCCACGCGGACGCGCGCCGGGTACGGCTGCCGGTCAAGGCCGACGTCGTGGTCTCGGAGATGATGGGCAACCTCGGGCCGGAGGAGCAGATGATGGAGGTCCTCGGCTCCTTCGCGCGGCGCAACCTCGCCCCCGGCGGCAGGATCGTTCCGGAGCGGCTGGTCACCCGGCTGGCCGCCATCGAGTTCGACGGCGAGGGCTGGGGTCTCTGGAACGAGGACTTCCTCGGCTACCGGCTGGACGCGGTTCAGGAATCTGTAGCCCCCGCCGCCCAGCTGCACTTCTTCCAGCGCCCGCCCACGCTGCTCAGCGAGCCGGCGGCCATCGCCGACCAGCGCGGCGGCAAGGGGGAGCAGCAGCGGCCGAGCCGGCGGCTGACGATCAACCGGGCCGGCCGGCTGCACGCCATCGCCGGATACTTCACGGCCACCCTCGCCCCGGGCGTGACGCTGTCCAACCTCCCCTCGTATCCGGGCTGCAACTGGGCGGTCTGGATCTGGCCGCTGCGGCACACCGCGGTGGCGGCGGGGGACGTGCTGCACGTCCGGATGCACCGGCCCGAAGACGTGCGGGTGGCCACCGACTGGCGGCTTGAGTGCGGCCTCAGCAGGAAGGGAGGGCGCTGATGCCTTACGCGGCGGGGTCGGTGCGCGACATCCCGGTTCGCGGCGGCCTGAAACTGTGCGGGCTGACCTGGACCGGGCAGTACCTCTGGTACTCCGAGGCCGTGCAGAACCAGATCGCGGCGATGGACCCCCGGACCGGCGAGGTGGTGCGGAGGATCCCGTGCCCCGGCGTCCGCACGGACCTGACCACGATCGGCGGCAGCCTCGTCCAGGTCGTGGGCGATCGGCGGACCCTGCGGGTCATCGACCCCGAGTCCGGGGACGTCGTCGGCGAGCTGCCGAACCCGCGGCCGGGGCGGCACCTGTGCGGGCTCGAGGCCACGAGCCAGGGCGTGTGGACGGGATACGAGGACCTCCAGGTCGTCGACCTGCGAAGCGTCGAGGACCTGCGGCTGATCGCCAGCTTCCCGGTGCGCCGTCCGGTCGCCGGGGTCACCGTCTCCGACGACTACCTGGCGTACGCCGACTACCGCGGATGCTCCATCAACCTGGTCGATCTGAAGCAGGGGCGCGAGGTGGCGTCGATCACCGTCAACGGCAGTCCCACCGGGATCGCCTGGGACGGCCAGCTGATCTGGTACTGCGACCACGCGACCCTCCAGCTGCGGGCGATCGAGGTGCCCGGAATCACCGGAGGCAGGCAGAGCCATGACGACGACAGGCGCTGAGCGGCGCACGGAGCCGACCCCCGCCGTGCGCGAGGCCCCCGCGCCGCTCGCGCTCGCGGGCCGGGGCGCGCGGGTGATGGCGATCGTCGCCGTGACCCTGGTGCCGGCCGTGGCCGCCGGGCTCGTCCGGACGGCGACGCGCGGCCGCACGGCGGGACGCCGGTACCTCTACCGGCGGACCGCCGTCCTGCTGATGAGGCTCGGCCCCACCTTCATCAAGGCCGGTCAGGTGCTCGGCACCCGCAGGGACGTGCTCCCCGCGGCCCTCTGCGACGAGCTGTCCGTCCTCCAGGACTCGGTGGCGCCGCTGAACCGCGCGGAGACGCGCCGCGCCTTCGCGGAGGCCTACGGCCCGCGGGCCGCCGAGGGGCGCTTCGCGCACGTCGAGGAGCGGCCCGTCGCCAGCGGGAGCGTCGCCTCCGTGTACCGGGGCTCGCTCGCTTCCGGAGGCCAGGTGGCGATCAAGCTGCGCCGCCCCGGCATCGACCGGGTGATGAGGCAGGACCTCGCGCTGATGAGGGCGGGCGCCGCGCTGGCCGCCCGCCTGCCGGTGTTCCGCGGCGTTCCGGTCACCGACGTGGTGGACAGCATGTGCGCCGCCGTCCTCGGGCAGCTGGACTTCACCCGCGAGGCCGACAGCCTGACGCGGCTGCGCGACAACCTGGCGCCCGTGCCCCGGGTGTGGGTTCCGCAGGTGCACCAGGCGGAGTCGCGGCCGCGCTGCATCGTCATGGAGTTCATCCCGGACCTGGACGTGGGCGCCGCGGCGAAGTGCCCTCCGGCGGTGCGCCGGCGGTTCGCGGCGTCGGCGCTGACCGCGATCTACCAGATGCTGTTCGTCGACGGTTTCGTGCACTGCGACATGCACCCGGGGAACCTCTACTTCACCCGCCAGGGGCAGGTCGTCGTGCTCGACGCCGGGTTCAGCGTGCAGCTGACCGAGCGCCTGCGCCGGCTGTTCGCCGAGTTCTTCATGAACATGTCCACCGGCCGGGGCAGCCGCTGCGCCGAGATCGTCATCGAGAGCTCGGCGGGGGTGCGCGACGACGCCGACCTCGACGGCTTCATCGTGCGGATGGCCGACCTGGTCGAGCGCAGCCACGGCCTGCCGGCCAAGGAGTTCAGCCTGATCGCCTTCGCCACGGAGATGTTCGACCTGCAGCGCCGGTTCGGCATCCACGCCGCGCCCGAGCTGATCTTCCCGCTGCTGTCCCTGCTCGTCATCGAGGGGACCATCCGCGAGCTCGACCCGGAGATCGACTTCCAGGAGACGGCGAAGCCCGTCCTGAACCGCGGCCTCTTCGGCGCCCGGTAGCCCCACCGGGCGCACGCCCGGCCTCCGCCCGCGTTCGAGGCCGAGTTATATAAGTTTGCTATTATTATCCCGTGCACGCGTTCGATGTTCTCGGCGATCCGGTCCGCCGCCGCATCCTGGAGCTGCTGTCCGCCGGCGGACACTCCTCCGGGGAGATCTGCGCCGTCATCCAGGAGGAGTTCGGCATCTCCCAGCCGGCGGTGTCGCAGCACCTGAAGGTGCTGCGCGACCACGGGTTCGCCTCGGTCCGGGCCGAGGGGACGAGGCGGCTGTACGCGATCGACCCCGCGCCCCTGCGCGAGGTCGACACGTGGCTGGAGCAGTTCCGCGGGTTCTGGGCCCAGCCCCTCGACGCCCTGGCCACGGAGGTCGCCAGGGGCCGGCGCGAGGCGCGCGGCACGGCGGGGGACCGGGCACCGCGGAAGGCCTGATCCGCCAGGCCGCCCGCCCCGGGCCTCGACTCGCGACGGGCGGGCGGACGGGGGGACGGGCTACAGGCGCGCGACGAGGCCGGCCAGCTCGGCGGCGACCGCCGCGGGGGACGGCAGGCCCGCGACCTCGGTGTGGACCTCGGCGGTCGCCGTCCGCAGCGTCTCGTCCTCCAGCAGGCGCTCCAGCATCGTCGCGGTGATCTCCTCGGCGGGCGCCGTCAGGCCGATGCCCCGGTCGCGCACGTCCTGCCCGATGGCTTCCGAGGCCACGTCCTGCGGGTCCAGGGCGACCATCTGGGGAATGCCGGCCTCCACCGCGGACATGACCGTGTTGGCGCCGCCGTGGTGCACGACCGCCGAGCACGTCCGGAACAGCTCGCCGAAGGGGACCCAGCCGTCGGCGGGCCGGACGTTCGGCGGCAGCGTGCCCAGGGCCGAGGTGTCGACGTTGCCGAGCGCGAGCACGAAGTCGGCGTCCACCTTCGACGCGGCCTCGATGACCGGCGGCAGGGTGCCGAGCCCGAAGAACTTGGCCGAGAAGCCGCCGCCGAGCGAGAGCACGACTCGCGGCCGCTGCGGCCGCTGGCGCCACAGCCCGCCGAGGACGCCGCCGCCGTCGTAGGAGTGCCCGCCCATGAACCCGCCCTCGGGCCTGGCGTGCAGCATGCTCGGCGGCAGCCGCTCCAGGATCATCGCGGGCCGCGGGATGGCCGGGACCCCGTACTCCTCGCACAGGTCCGGCAGCAGCCCGGCCGTCAGCTGGTGGGTCCGCCCGGTGGTGAAGGGCCCCAGGTTCCGCTGGACGGCCGGGACGCCGAGCCTGGCCGCCGCCATGGCCCCGACCGTGGTCGTCTGCTCGTAGACGACGAGGTCCGGGCGCCACTGGTCGACCACCTCCATGGTCCCGGCGACCAGCGGCCGGTTGAACCCGGCGAACATGGGCGCCCGGGGGGAGATGTCCCTGTCCGGCCCGACACTCCGGAACCACGTCTCCGCGAATCCGGGATCGTCCTCGAGTACCTTCTGCGCGATCGTCACGGCGCTGTAGCCCGGCGCCACGTCGACCACGGGCAGCCCGGCCCCGGCCGCCCACTCGGGGCGCTCCGCGAGCGCCACGAGCACCTCGTGGCCCGCGGAGCGGAAGGCCCAGGCCAGGGGCACGAGCGTGAAGACGTGGCCGGCCGCGGGAACGGAGATGAACAGCACGCGCATGGTGGAATCCTCCCGGGGGCGGGACCGGGGCGCCGACGAGGCGGTCTCCGGTCTACTCCTCCAGGAGATTACTATATATAGTTCAAGTGTCTAGCGAGCTGGAGGGGTTCGTGACGCCGCCGATCTGCCCGCCCGACCTGTCGGCCAGGCCGTACCGAGCGATCGTGGAGCACCCCGCGGCCGCGCCGGCCGCCGCGGTGTTCCGCGCCTGGACGGAGCGGTTCGACCGGTGGTTCGCCCAGCCGGGCGAGATCGTGATGAAGGCCGAGGTCGACGCGCCCTACTTCTTCCAGACGTTCCACGAGGGCCGGCGGCATCCGCACTACGGCCGGTTCCTCCGGGTCGACCCGGACCGGCTGCTCGAACTCACGTGGCTCAACGAGGCGGGGACCCGCGGGGTCGAGACGGTGCTGACCGTCGAGCTGTCGCCCCGTCCCGGCGGCTCCCTGCTGCGCCTGACGCACGCGGGCTTCCCCGACGACCGGACGAGGGACGAGCACGAGACCGCGTGGAGATCGATCCTCCTGAACCGCCTCGACCCCGTGCTGCGGGGGACGGAGGCCTGACCGGCGGCGCCGCGCGCCGCGCGTTCCGACCCGAGGAGTGTTCCGCATGGCCACTGCCGAAGAGTACGAAGCCCTCTTCAAGGCGTTCGACCACGACGGCGACGGCGTCATCGAGCAGACCGACGTCGACCTGCTCGTGCAGCGGTGGTGCCGCGCGCTGCACGTGTCGCCCGGCTCCCCGCAGTGGCTGGCGATAACGCGGCCGTCCAACCGCCTGTTCCAGCGGTTGGAGGGGAGCGTCGACGAGGCGGGGGACAAGAAGGTGAGCCGCGAGCAGTGGGTCGCCTCGCACGAGCGGCCGGGATTCATCGAGGACGTCGCCATCCCCTGGGGCGTCGCGGTGTTCGACATGGGCGCGGACGCCGACGCGCGGGTGTCCCTCCAGGTGTGGATGACGACGCATTCGGCGACGGGCTACCCGCAGTTGGAGAGCCTCGCCGGGTTCCAGCGGCTCGACGAGGACGGGGACGGCTATCTCGACAGGGACCCCTTCGTGAAGTACATCGAGGACTTCTACCACCGGGACCACGCCTGATCGGCTCCGGGGCGGCTCCGCCGACGGGTCATTAGACTTGTCTTATATAAGCTGCGGGTTTATTATTTGGCCTGGACGGCTCAGCGCGGAGTGAGGGAGGCGGGCGAGATGACGACGTCCCAGCCGGTGGCGGGCGAGAGAGTGCGCGGACCCCTGCTGACGCCCGGCGAGCGCCCGCCGAGGGCGGGCGTGCTCTCGGCGTCGCTGACCTTCGCGTTCCGCTCGCTGCTGAAGATCAAGCGGGCGCCCGAAGGGCTGTTCGGCGCCCTGCTGCAGGCGGTCATGTTCACCCTGCTGTTCACCTACCTCTTCGGCGGGGCGATCGCGGGGTCGCCGAGCGAGTACCTGGACTTCTTCCTGCCCGGGGTCTCGGTCATCGCGATCGTGCTCGCGAGCATGAACACGGGGTTCGTGCTGAACGTGGACATCGACCAGGGGGTGTTCGACCGGGTGCGGTCGCTGCCGGTGTGGCAGTCGTCGGTGCTGGTCGGGGCGATGCTGGGGGACGTGGTCCGGTACGCGGTGGCCTCGGTGGTGCCGCTGCTGCTGGGGCTGGCGCTGGGTTTCCGCCCCGACGGCGGCCTGGGCGGCGTCGTGCTGGCGCTGCTGTTCCTCCAGGTGTTCGCCTTCAGCCTCGCGTGGATCTGGGCCCTGATCGGCGTGGCGGTGCGCACGGCGGCGTCGGCGCAGATGCTCATCATCACGCTGGACTCGGTCCTGCTGTTCGGCAGCAACATCATCGCGCCGCGCGAGACCATGCCGTCGTGGCTCCAGACCGTCATCGGGTTCAACCCGATCACGCACGCGGCGACGGCCGTGCGCGGGCTGATGCAGGGCACCGAGACCGCGGGCCAGATGGGCCGGGCGTTCCTGGCCTGCGCGATCCTCGTCGCGGTCTTCGCCCCGCTCACCGCGTACGCGTACTCGCGACGCGGCCGCGCGTAGCGGCGGACGGTCGCCGCGCCCTCCCAGGGGCGAGTCCGGCTTGTGCTACTTTAAAGTAAAGTGCGTGTGGTGGCGCGACCGCACCCGGTTCCGGACGGAGGGTCATGGCCGACCAGTACACATCGGGTACCGCGCCTGTCCCCGGCGGGCCCGGCTACGTCGCCGCCTACCTGGAGCGCCTCGGCATCGGCGACCCGGGCGAGCCCTCGCTCTCCGGACTCTTCGCGCTGCACCGGGCCCACGTGGAGCGGGTGCCGTACGAAGTGCTGGAGATCCAGCTGGGACGGCCGACCACCGCGGACCCGCGTGACGCGGCCCGCCAGGTGCTGAAGGGACGCGGCGGGTACTGCGTGCAGCTCAACGGCGCGTTCTCCACTCTGCTGGGCGCCCTCGGATACGACGTCACGTGGCACCGGGCCGGCGTGCACGCCGCCCGCAAGCTGCCCCAGGTCGGACCGGCCGAACCGGCCCCGCACCTGGTGCTCACCGTGAGCGTCGAGGGCGAGGACTGGATGGTGGACGTCGGCCTCGGCGACGGGCTGCACGAGCCCCTGCCGCTGCGCGCGGGGACGTACCGCCAGGGACCCTTCGCCTTCCACCTCGGCCCCTCGCGGTTCGAGCCCGGCGCCTGGCGCTTCGACCACGACCGCGGCGGCGCGATCGCCGGGCTCGACTTCTCGATGGCTCCCGCGAGCCCGGCGGACTTCGCCGAATGGCACCCCTACCTGGCCACCGACCCCGAATCTCGCCTGGTGCGGACGGTCGCGGTGATGCGGCGCGACGCGACGAGCGTCGACGGCCTCACCGGATGCATGCTGCGGCACATCGACGACTCCGGCACGACGACCAGGGAGCTCGGCACCTCCGCCGAGTGGTACGGGGCGCTCGCCGAGGTCTTCGGCCTGCCGCTGGCGGACGTGGGCCCGCAGGACCGGACCGCGCTGTGGACGAAGGTCCGGGGCGCCCATGAGGCCTGGCTGGAGGCGAGGGCCCGGCGGTCCGCGGCCCGGGCCTGAGACGCCGCCCGGGGCCCGCGCACCGGCCAGGCTATGCCGGGACCTCGACCCGCGCGTCGTCGCCGACGACCAGGCTGAACCGGGCCGAGGCGCTCACGCTGGCGTTGCGGCCGATGATCGAGTCGTGCAGCCCGGCGAAGCCGGAGACCGACGCGTTGTCGAGCACGATGGAGCCGGCCACGCCGGCGCGCCGCAGGACGCAGCCCCGGCCGATCGAGGTGCGGGGGCCGATGTGGCTGTCCTCGACGACCGAGCCCGCGCCGACGATCACGGGGCCCTCGATGCGGGAGCGCACGACCCGCGCCCCGGCCTCGACGACGACCGCGCCGTCGATCCGGCAGTGCGCGTCGACCTCGCCGGCGATCCCGGGCTGCAGCGACTCCAGGAGCCGGCGGTTGCAGTCCAGGACGTCCTCGGCGCGGCCGGTGTCCTTCCAGTAGCCGCCGTACTCGCTGGCCCGCACGTCCGCGCCCCGGGCCACCAGCCACTGGACGGCGTCCGTGATCTCGAGCTCCCCCCGCGCGCTCGGCTCGATCGACGCCACCGCCTCATGGACGGCCGGGGTGAAGAAGTACACCCCGATGAGCCCCAGATCGCTCCGGGGCTCCGCCGGCTTCTCCACCAGCCGCTCGACCCGTCCCTCGGCGTCCAGCTCCACCACCCCGAAGGCGCGCGGGTCGGCCACCTTGTGCACCAGCACCTGGGCGTCGGGCCGCCGCGCGGCGAAGTCCTCGGCGATGTCGGCGACGCCGTGGGGCAGCATGTTGTCGCCCAGGTACATCACGAAGTCGTCGTCGGCGAGGAAGCGGCGGGCCAGGATCACGCAGTGCGCCAGACCGAGCGGCCGCTTCTGGTGGATGTAGGTCACCCGCGCGCCGAAGCGGGAGCCGTCGCCCGCGAAATCGATGATCTCCTGGGCGCGGTCGCCGACGATGATTCCGATCTCCGTGACGCCGAGGGCGCGGATGTTGAGAAGGACGTACTCCAGGACCGGCCTGTTGGCGATCGGCATCAGCTGCTTGGCCATGGAGTGGCTGAAGGGGCGCAGCCGCATTCCCGAACCACCCGCCAGCACCAGAGCTTTCATCGGTTGCTTCCTCACAGGCGCAGAGAAGGAGCGCCGGTCTCCTGCCAGAGGGGCAGGAGACCGGCGGAGACGGACTCGGCCATGGTGGGCGCCGCCGCGTCCCCGTCGGAGAGCAGCGGCGGCTCCGTGATCCCCCAGGGGAGCGCGAGATCGGGGTCCAGCGGGTTGACGGAGATCTGGGCTTCGGGCGCGTAGGTGCTGGACAGGGCGTAGCAGACGCAGGTGTCGTCGGTGAGTGCCAGGAAGGCGTGGCCGGCGCCTTCCGGGACGTAGACGCTCCGGCCCGACCCGGCGTACAGCTCGTTGACCGCGTGGTGCCCGAAGGCGGGGGAGCCGATCCGCAGGTCGACCACGATGTCGCGCACCGCGCCCCTGACGCAGGTGACGTACTTCGCCTGTCCGGGTGGGACGGCCACGCCGCGGATCCCGCGGAGCGTGTTGCGCCGCGACGTCGAGCAGTTGATCTGGCGTGGGACGAACGGGCGCCCCAGCGCGGCCTCCAGGACGTCGGCGCGCATGACCTCGAAGAAGCCGCCCCGCCGGTCGGAGTGGTGGTCGGAGGTGAAGACGTAGGCCCCGGGGACGGCCGTCTCACTGACGTGCATGGGGCGCCGATCGTGGCAGTCGCATCGTGGGGCCCGCCCTCAGCTCGGGTCGGCGCGGTACGCCGCGCGCAGGGTGGTCGAGGGGGCCAGCCAGGCCATGTCGGCGACGTTGGCGCGTGCGTGGGTCCAGTTCGCCACCAGCCGCCAGCCGCGGTCCTGCATGTAGGCCGCCACGGCCTGCCGGGTCGCCCCGCGGCGGTAGCGGGCCTCCGCACTGCCCTCGATCACGGCCAGGTCAAGCCGGTCCAGGTCCGCGCCCGCCAGCACGTCCAGTTCCGCCCCCTGGGCGTCCACCACGAGCACGTTGCAGCCGTCCTGGACCTCGCGCACCGGGACGACCTCGGTGGTGTCCAGCCGGGTCACCGTCATCGGCGGCAGCGGCGCGAGCAGGCTGGCCTGCTGGTCGTACTCCGTGACGTGCAGGGTGGCCGTCCCGCGCTCCCGCCCAGCCGCGGCCATGACGACCTCCTGGGAGGGCCGGCCGCCCTCCGGCCGGCCGGACAGGTGGCGCCCGAGCTCGCGGGCGAGCGCCGCCGAGTGGTCGCGATTGGGCTCGACCATGACGAGCCGCCGGAAACCGCACCGGACGAGCGCCGGCACTTCCTGTCCGACATGCGCCCCGACCTGCACCACGCCCACCGGTGCCACGCCGAGCCGGTCCATCAGCCCGGGGAGCTGCCGCTCCCATCTGACGTACACCGGGGCGGCGGACCGGTCGATCTCGGTCAGGGCGTGGCCCTGCGAGGCGGGGGAGGACCCGTGGGACATCGACGTACCTCCAGAGAAGACGGACACCACCGCGCTATTAACTTTAGAAGCATATAGTACAGTGAGATGGCATGGCGGCCCGGGCGGTCCCCGGGGCCGCGTCCGCGGCGTGCGGCGGCGGCGAGTCCGCCGGCGGAACGCCGGGACGGACCGGGACGCCGTCGGTTGAGGAGTCATACATGGCCTTGCGTGATGTGCGTGTCCTGCTTCTGTACCCGCCGAACCAGAGCGCCCCCGGGACGGTGTGCAAGCCGAACGGATCGCTCGCCTACCCCAACCTCGGCGGCGCCCTGCGCGACCACGGCGTCGACGTGCGCGTCTTCGACGCGTGCGTGGGCGACGACTCCGACGAGCTGGCAGGGCTGTTCGACAGGCCCGTCCAGCTGCCGAGCGGCCTCCTGCGCACGGGCGTCAGCGACGAGCGGATCCTGGAGGAGGCGGCGGAGTACGACGTCGTGGGGATCACCTCGATCTTCACGGACCAGGAGACGATGGTCCTGAACTGCGCGCGGCTCATCCGGGCGGCCTTCCCGGAGAAGATCCTCGTCTCGGGCGGGGTCAACGCCCGGTCGCGGCTGCCGCAGTTCTTCCAGGCCGGTTTCGACGTCGTCTGCCTCTCCGAGGCCGAGGGCACGATCACGAGGATCGTCGACGAGGTGCGCAGGTCGGCCCGCCCGGACTTCGCCGGGATCAGCGGCGTCGCGTTCCGGGACTCCGGCGGGATCCGCGTCAACCCCGCGCGCCCGGACGACGTGGTCTGGGATCTGGACGCCCTTCCCATGCCGGCCTGGGACCTGCTGCCGAACGACCGGTACTGGACCATCGCCCGGCCCCACTCGGGCGTGTGGGAGTCCGGTACGGAGCTGCGCTACGCGGACATGATGACCTCGCTCGGCTGCCCCTTCCACTGCGCCTACTGCCACATCGCGGGGGAGCAGGAGGGGAGCATGAGCGGGCCGATCGGGCGCTACCGCACCAAGTCGGACGATCGAGTGCTGCGCGAGCTGGACGTCCTGAAAGGGCTGGGCGTGGAGCACGTGATGATCGAGGACGACTCGCTCCTGGGGGAGAAGAAGCGCGCCCTGCGGCTGCTGAGGAAGATCCGGGGCGCCGGCGTCGACATCTGCGATCTGAACGGCATCAACATCATCCACCTCCTGAAGCGGTGGAAACCCGACCACGAGGTGCTGGAGGCCCTGGCCGAGGCCGGCTTCACCCAGCTCAATCTTCCGTTCGAGTCGGGCAATCTGCGGATCCTGCGCAAGTACGCGAGCAACAAGCTGAACATCGAGATGGCCGACATCGAATCGCTGATCGTGGCCTTGAAGGACTACGGTTTCAAGATTTTCGGCAACTACATGATGGGGTACCCGGACGAGACCCTGGAAGAGATCGAGACCACGATACGGCTGGCCCGGGACCACGTTTCCTACGGCCTCGACGCCGCGAACTTCTTCATCGTGGTCCCGCTCCCCGGGACGCCGCTGTTCGACACGGCGATCTCCGAGGGGTATCTCCGCAGCGACTTCGATCCGGACACGATGAACATCTACCGGGCGAACATGTCCGGAACGGTGGTGCCGTCGCAGGTCCTGGAGGAGCTGCGCAGCCGAGCCTGGGAGGAGGTCAACTCCCCGACGTGGAAGAACGCGAAGAAGGCCTGGGCCGCGACGGAGAGCTGAGGGCCCTCGCGCGGGGCCGGCCGCCGGAGGTCCGTGAGGAGCGGGGAGGCGGGAGAGAACGCGCCGCCCCGCCACGGCCGAGGTTCCGCGATGCGCGGCCAACTGGGTATACACTTCTAAAGTGAACCTGGGAGGCGGTGCGGGCACGTGAATCAGCGTCGGAACTACGGGCAGTACTGCGGCCTCGCCGGTGCGCTGGACATCGTCGGCGAGCGCTGGACGCTGCTCATCATCCGGGAGCTGCTCACCGGGCCCTGCCGCTACAACGAGCTTCTGGCCAACCTGCCCGGTCTGGGGACCAACCTGCTGGCGGACCGGCTGAAGTTCCTCACCGAGGTCGGGATCATCCGGCAGCGGGCTCGCGAAGGTTCGAAGGTGCGGGTGTACGAACTCACCGAGCAGGGGCAGGGCCTGCGCGAGGCGGTGCTCGTGCTCGCGCGGTGGGGGCTCGGCGTGCTCACGGAGCCCAAGGCCGAGTACATCGTGCGCCCCCGGTGGGCGGTTCTCGCGGTGGAGGCGATGGCGGCCCCGACCGTGGACGGCCCCGACGAGCAGTA
Organism: Actinomadura sp. NPDC000929; assembly: GCF_040492065.1. NCBI lineage: Bacteria > Bacillati > Actinomycetota > Actinomycetes > Streptosporangiales > Thermomonosporaceae > Actinomadura > Actinomadura sp. NPDC000929. The sequence continues at coordinate 15,039 of NZ_JBEUPA010000069.1, forward strand.
CGAATTCCGCATCGACGACGACGTGTTCCACATCACGGTGCTGGACGGCAAGGTCGCGGTCGCCCATGGGAAGGCGCCCGACGAACCGGCGCTCGTGGTCCACACTGACGCGGTGACCTTCGTCGACATCGGCGCCGGGCGCCTCGACCCGCTGGAGGCGACGCTCACCAAGCGGATCGTCATGGAGGGCGACGAGGACGCGATCATCCGCTGCTCGCGCCTGCTCGGCCTGGTGGCCTGAGAGAGCTCCCTTCCCGGGAGCGCCGGCGGTCGCCTTCCGCTCTTCAAAGGCACATCTCGATAGCCCGCACCCCGTGCCGGTAAAACCCCTTGCGACCGGAACCCCTGGGCCTCGATGCCGCGTTCTACGGCGGATCTTCCGCTGCCGCGCCGCCGGTCGCGCGCCGGACTTGGAAGTCCTATCTTGACGCCGTCGCGGCGATAGCTTTTACTGGCGGCGAGCGCCTCGAATTCCGTGACGGCATGACGACGACGTTGCACCGGCGCAGAGTAATGAGCCCACTACGTGATCGCCATCGACATGAGACCACCAGCCGATTCTGACCGCCGATAGGACGGAAAGCGAACAGCACGGTCGCGGCCGTCATCGGGAAGGTGCCATCAGTGGACCATGCGCGCATGACCAGGTCGGTTCGTCCGAATCTCAGCGCGGGCGGCCTGACGTCATACGGCTTCGCCATCCAGGCCGCGATCGGTCGGCGGCCCATGCGCTATCTGATAGGCCGCCGTTTTGTCGACCACTCGGCGGTGACGGCTCTATTCGTTCTGCAGCCGCAGATACTTGCCGGAAGTCATGTCTGGATAACCGAGGACCCCGCTCTTGGGAAATGTGATGTGGAAACACATATACCCACGATGAGGAATTCGGTGCGCCTGGTCGAGCGGTATCTGTTCGACTGCCTTCCGCTGACCGACATCGGATATCTGGATCTCATGGCCTGGCGCTATCCCGGACTGGGCTCCACTCCCGAGGACGTCGAGGTCGACATGTCCTGGAGCCGGTGGCCGGCGGCCGAGCCGCGGTGCTATCTGGGGCCGGTCACCACGCCCGGTCTCAGCGTCACCGAGGCCATCGACCACGAGACGGGAATGGTCGTCGCGCGCTCCGTCGAGCGTCTCCGGCAACCGCTCCGCCGCTGGGAGGTCGTGGAGATGGGCCGTCCGGACGTGGGCGGGCTGCCCGAGCGGGTCCGGGCCTCCCGTATGCGCACCGGCGGCTGGACGGACTTCCGCCGCGTCGGGGAGCCGGTCCCCGTCCCGCAGGGGGCCTTCGACGCCGGGCCCGCACGACTCCGGGAGGCGCTCGAGCACGGGCTTTCCGGAAAGGCGGCCTGAGAGTGGTGGATCGTGCCACCGCCCGCTCCCTGGCGGCGCGGGCCTTCCGGTTGGGCGCGTTCGGGGGAGCCGCCGCGGTCCGTATGGCGTCCATCGCCGCGACGTCTCCGAGGAGCACCCGCGGGCCGCGGCTGGCCGCCGAGGCCGCGCGCCTCCTGGAACGGCTGGGCGGGGCATTCGTGAAGGCCGGGCAGATCCTCGGCACCCGCGTGGACCTCGTGGGGGAGACGGCCGCGGCCGCGCTCGGCAGGCTGCACGACAGCGTGGAGCCGATGGCCCCGGCGGAGGCGCTGCGGACCGTCCGGGCCGGGCTCGGCCGGACCCCGCCCGAGTTCGTGAGGGCGGTCGGGGGGCCGTCCGCGGCCGGCGGCTCGATCGCCTGCGTTTACCGCGCGCAGCTCGGGGACCGGGCGGTGGCGGTGAAGGTCCGCCGCCCCGGCGCGGGCGCCGCGATCGCGGCGGACATGGCGGTGCTGCGGTTCGCCGCCGGGGTCGCCGCGCGGATCCCGGCGCTCCGGCGGGTTCCGTTCATGGAGATCGTCGACCAGGTCGGCGACTGCCTCATGGCCCAGCTCGACTTCGGCGCGGAGGCGGCGAACCTGCGGCGGCTGCACGACGCTCTGGCCGACATGCCGGACGTCGTCGTCCCGCGGCCCATCCCCGAACTGAGCGGGGACGGGGTCATCGCCATGGAGTTCATCGAGGGCCTGGACCGCGACGTGATCGAGACTCTTCCCGCGCGAGTCCGCGAGGCGCAGATCACCGCGCTCGTGCACGCCGTCTACCGGATGCTCTTCGTCGAGGGCTTCGTTCACGTCGACCTGCATCAGGGGAACACCTATTTCATGCCCGACGGCACCGTCGTGCTCCTGGACGCCGGTCTGGTCTTCCGTATGGGCCGCGAGGCCCGGGAGAGATTCACCGGGTTCTTCGCCGGCATGATCCAGGGAGACGGCGAGGCGTGCGCCGACATCCTGCTGTCGACGGTGCGGCGCAGGGAACCGGAGACGGATATCGCGGCCTTTCGCGCGGAGGTCTCCGACCTGGTCGTGCGAAATGCCGGAATGGTGGCCCGGGACTTCGATCTCCCCGCGTTCTGCCTGGATCTGTTCGATCTCCAGCGGAAACACCGTCTCCACGCGGAGCCGGAGTTCATATTCCCCATGCTCAGCCTGCTCACATTGCAGGGTGTGGTCAAGCGTCACCATCCGATGATGGACTTCCAGTTGGAGGCCGCGCCTTTCGTGATGCACGGCCTGCTTGTGACGAGCGGCGTTACCGGATGAGGGGTCGTCCCTGGCGGGCACGCACGGGGTGAGAACCGGCCGGTGGGCGTCCCGGGCCCCTCGGCGTCGCACCGGGGCCCGCGGGCCCGGCCGTGAATGGGAAGCCCCGCAGCTTGATCTCATCGACTTTATGCGGGCGGATTGCCGGTCACGGGATAGGCGGCAGGGCGCGGCATTGACGACCGTGTGCATTCTCTGCCGGTGAGGCGGCCCCGTGGTCGGAACCAGGCGGCCCGGCAGGGGAATTAGAGGCAGGTCCCAAGGCGGCCCGCTCGCCGGCGTCCCGATCCCGGCGCGCCACCGGCACCGGCCGCCGGAGCAGGTCCGCGCCCCGGTGGCCGCCATGAGGGCCGGCCGGTCGGCGCCGGCCGCGCAGGCCCGGGCGTCGAACCTCACGATTTTTCGCGGAGCCATCGCGCCCGGGCTCGATGAGCGAGATCACGCAGAGCCGAACGCCATTGAGCTGATCTTTTGTGGTGAGACAACTTCATAGCGTGGCTTCGCGCTGTTCGGGCCGACGTGAACAGACCGTGCGGCTTCCCTCGCTTGTCTGTTCGAGACTACTAAGAGCATGTCTCATGTGGCTCGGTCGTGGATGCGGCATGATCAGTGTCGTGTTGTCGGACCTTTCGATCCGGCTGGTGCCGGATGAGCTGTGGGAGATCGTCGGCCCTCTGATCCCGGAGTTCGCGCCGCGGCGGCAGGGCGGCGGGACGGCGCCGGTGGACGACCGGACGGTGTTCACCGCGATCGTGTACGTGCTGACCAGCGGGTGCGCCTGGCGGCATCTGCCGGCCGAGTTCGGGGTCAGCGTGCCCACCGCGCACCGGCGCTTCGCGGCGTGGACCGGGGCCGGGCTGTGGCCGCGCCTGCACCGCGCCGTGCTGGCGGAGCCGGGGGCGAGCGGGCAGGTCGGCTGGGTGTCGGCGATCGTGGAGGCCGCCGTCGCCCGCTCGGAGGTGCGGGGACCGGACCGTCCTCGTCCGACGCCGGAAATGCCCCACTCCACGTGAGACACGTTTGAAAGGTCAATGTTCCAGGCGCATCTCGGTGAGATCTCCTCGGCAAGGCGTTAATCACCGATACGCCCTATTGACAACCTGCTCAAATAGTTTGACGATGACCATCATTGCTGCTCACTCCGACGGCTGGAGACGATCGCAGGTGGGCGGCCGGCGGGCGTTAGGCGCGATCGAAGGGGGGCGGCCGACGATGGCGGGCGATCGGAGGGGGCCGAACTCAAGTCTCTCGGGGATTTCGCATTCGCCACGGCCGAGAAGATTCTTGAAAGCCGTGGTCGGCAGATTCATCTCCAGTTTCTGACTTGATTCGGCAGAACGCAGCGTCTCGCGACGGTTCGGGAGGATATTCGTGTCCGGCTCCGGGAATGGGCAGCGCTACACAACGCCTCATCGGTCCCCCATTGAAGAGGCGAACCGCGTCTCCGCGGCAAGAATGGTTCTCGACCAGTCGGCGAGGCCGCGGCGGAGCGGATTGGAGCTGCCTCCTCGGCTTCCGTTCGAGACATGGCAGCGGATCGGACGCCAGATATCCCTGATTTCGGACTGCTCGCGCTGGTGGCTCGGCGACTGGCTCATCTACGGGGAGCGGCATTACCCGAACCGGTACCGGATGGCCATAGAGGCCACCTCGCTCGACTACCAGACGCTCAAGAACTACGCTTGGATCGCTCGCCGCATTCCGAGGTCCCGCCGGCGGGACCAACTCAGCCTCCAGCACCACGCCGAGGTGGCCGCACTTCCGCCGTCCGAGCAGGAGCACTGGCTCCAGCAGGCGGCAGAGCTGGGATGGACGAGAAGAGAACTCAGAAAGCGCCTGCGAGGAATCCGCAACGGCGGCGAGGACAAGAAGCCGGAAGAGGCCACCGTCCGCATCGATGTGATCGCTGAGCGCCAACGCCGCTGGCAGGAGGCCGCCGAGGCGATGGAGCTGAGCCTGGCGGAATGGATCGTGGTCATTCTCGACCAGGCCGCGGGCCAGGTCGCCGGGGCCGTTGCGAAGAACGACGAAGAGGCGTGACATTTCGCCGGGCCGAGTGTATGAGTAGAGGGGCGTAAGGCCGCTCATGCGCACTGCGCGGTAGGCGAAGGGGCGCTAGTCGGTCATCTTTAGACCGCAAAGCGCCATGCACCGCATCGGCCGGAGGCCACCGCGGTCCTCGCCAGTACGAAAGAAATTCATTGGCTGAACGCCACCGGTCGGTATTGCCACTGTGGGGTTGGAATGGCCGCTGTAGGGAATCTGCTCGCGCCGCCGTTGCGCGGCTTTCTGGAAATCGATCCCAAGACCCTCGACGTCGAGCGCCTGGGGTTTCCGCCGGGCGATCCGCGGGCTCGTGCCCTGCTGGCGGACGTGGTGGAGAGCTTCGCTACCGGATTCAATACCGCTCTGAGTGCGGATCCGGCGACCCTGGACTTCGGGACGCTGCCGCACGGGTTACGCGGGTTCGCCTTCGAAGGCGCGGCCATGGGCGTCGCCCTGGTCGACCTGGCCACCTTCTCGGGGGGCCGCAGAGTGCGCGCGCTGACCGAAGGGGCCGGCGCACGCTATGTCCATCTGATTCACGTCGGCGTCGGATGGGCGTACGCGCGCACGCATGTGCCTCCCTGGACGGGCATCCGCTTCGGGCGGCCGCTGCTGCGTTGGCTCGCGTGGGACGGCTGGGGATTCCATCAGGCCTTCTTCAAGTCCCGGCGGGTGCTGGTGCGGCACTGGGTCGAGCGGCCGGCGCGCGGAAGCACGCGGACGATCCGGGACCAGGGGGTCGGCCGGGCGCTGTGGTTCTACGCCGGCGCCGATCCGGTCGTGGTCGCCGAGACGATCGGCGCCTTCCCGGCCGCCCGCAGGTCGGACGTGTGGGCGGGCATCGGGCTGGCCGCCGCGTACACCGGCGCGCTGCCCCCGGAGCGGTTGGGCGAGCTGATGGAGCGGGCCGCGGGCTTCGAGGACCACATCGCCCAGGGCGCCGCGTTCGCGGCGAAGGCGCACGTGGTGTCGCAGGAGGTGCCGGAGCGGTCGGCGGCCGCGATCCAGACGCTGACCGGAGCCGCCCCCGCTGTCGCCGCGGCGTGGACGGACGAGGCGGCGGTGACCGCCGAGCGCTGCGGCAGCGGTCCGGAGGGTTACGAGGTGTGGCGCGCGAGGGTGCGCCAGGCATGGCGGAAGCACAGCGAGGGGTGAGGGCATGACCAGAAGGATTCGGGTACTGCTGGCCCCGATCTGCGCGGCGCTGCTCATCGTGGGGGGCTGGTACAACGCCCGGCTCCCGTCGGTGGCGCGAGCCGAGAACGAACGCCTGGCGAGCGGTTTCGCGTTCCAGCGGCAACCGTTGAACGGCACGGCCTCGCCCCGCGACATACGCACGGTCGCCCCCGCCTACAAGGGCATCGACCATTGGATCTCGTCGGTCGGCGCCGCGGTGGCGCTCGCCGACATCGACGGCAGCGGCCGCGCGGACGACGTCTGCCTGGTCGATCCGCGCGACGACAGCGTCACGCTGCGCCCGGCGCCGGGCACGGGGGCGCGGTTCCCGGCGACCGTCCTGGCTCCGCAAGGCCTTCCGTACGACAAAACGATGGCGCCGATGGGGTGCGTGCCCGGCGACTACAACGAGGACGGCCGCATGGACGTCCTCGTCTACTACTGGGGCCGTTCGCCGGTTCTGTTCCTGCGCACTCCGGCCGCGCTCGGCAAGAGCGACTCCTTCGCCGTGCAGGAACTGGTGCGCCCGTACCAGGTGTGGAACAGCAACGCCGTCTCGCTCGCCGACCTGGACGGTGACGGCCACACCGACATCGTGGTCGGGAACTACTTCCCGGACCGGGCGCGGGTCCTCGATCCGACGGCGCGCCAGAGCGAGCTGCAGATGCAGAGCTCGATGTCCGCGGGCTTCAACGGCGGCGTCAACCGGGTCCTGCGGTTCCGGTCCGCGGAGGGCGGCTCCCGTCCCTCGGCGGTCTTCGGCGAGGAGCGCCGGCCCTTCTCCGACCAGGTCGCCAAGGGGTGGACGCTGGCGACCGGGGCGCAGGACCTCGACGGCGACGGGCTCCCGGAGCTGTACTTCGCCAACGACTTCGGCCCCGACCGCCTGCTCTACAACGAGTCCCGCCCCGGGAAGATCAAGCTCCGCCTGCTCAAGGGCGTGCGCCACCTCACGACGCCCAAGTCGATGCAGCTGGGCCGGGACTCCTTCAAGGGCATGGGCGTGGGGTTCACCGACATCAACGCCGACGGCGTGCCCGACATCGTGGTCAGCAACATCACCCAGGAGTACGGGCTCCTGGAGAGCAACTTCGCCTGGGTGAGCACCCGCAGGAAGGTCGTGGGGCCCGACGGGCGCGCCTACTACGACGATCACAGCGAGCGGCTCGGGCTGTCCCGGTCGGGCTGGGGCTGGGACATCAAGGCCGGCGACTTCGCGGGCGAAGGGCGCGACCAGATCGTCCAGGCCACGGGATTCGTCGAGGGCAGGGACAACCGCTGGGCCCAGTTGCAGGAGCTCGCGATGTCCAACGACGAGGTGCTGGCGCACCCGCGCCTGTGGCCCAACGTGCAGAAAAATGACGACATTTCTGGCGACAACCCCAACCGGTTCTTCGTGCGCGGCTCGGACGGCCGCTACCACGACCTGGGGGAGCGGCTCGGTGTCGGCGACCGCGGGGTGTCGCGGGGCATCGCCCTCGCCGACGTCGACCACGACGGGCGGCTCGACTTCGCCGTCGCGAACCAGTGGGGGCAATCGCAGTTCTACCGCAACGTCCGCAGCGCGCAGCGGCCCTACCTCGGGCTGAGGCTCCTCCGCTCGCCCCAGGGATGCGGAGCGCGGCCCGCCGGTTCCACCGCGCCGGGACCGGCCGGCTCCGGCGGAGTGCCGGCGATCGGCGCGAAGGTCGTCCTCGACTCCGGAGCCAAGGGCCAGCGGACGGGCCAGGTCTATCCGGCCAACGGCCACGCCGGCGTCTCCTCGCCGGAGCTGCTGTTCGCGCTGGAGGGGGCCGCGGCGCCGGTCCCCGTCACGGTCACCTGGCGCGACTCCTGCGGCGGCCGGCACACCGGCAAGGTCCAGGCGACTCCGGGCTGGCACACCATGCTGCTCGGCCCCGACGGTTCGATCAGGGAGATGGCCTCGTGAACTCGGCGAACGTGGAACCCACCGCCAACCCGGCGCCCGCCGCCCCGGCCGGGCCCGCCAAGGATCCGCGGATCATCGCGCTGCGCCGGTTCGCGATCTCGATCACGGTGTTCAACATCCTCGGGCACACGGTCCTCGGGTTCGAGCCGTCCTGGGCGACCCCTCTCGCCGCGATGGCCGTCGCGTACGTGATGGAACTGGGGCTGGAGACCCTGGACGCCTGGGCGACGCGGCGGCCGGTCAAGTACGCGGGCGGCCCGATGGCGCTCGTGAACTTCCTGATGCCCGCCCACATCACCGCGCTGGCCTGCGCGATGCTCCTCTACGCCAACGCGCGGCTGGGACCGGTGATCTTCGCGGTCATCGTGGCGGTCGCGTCGAAGTACCTGATCAGGGTCCGGATCGGCGGGCGGCCGCGGCACGTGCTGAACCCCTCCAACTTCGGCATCGCGGTGGTCCTCGTGCTGTTCCCCTGGGTCGGGATCGCGCCCCCGTACCAGTTCACCGAGTGGGTCGGCACCCCGCTCGACCTGGCGATCCCCGCGCTCATCCTCGCCGCGGGGACGATGCTGAACGCCAAGCTCACCAGGAAGATGCCCCTGATCCTCGGCTGGATCGGCGTGTTCGCGCTCCAGGCGCTGATCAGGACCCCCATCGAGGGCACGGCGACGCTCAGCGCGCTGCTGGCGATGAGCGGCGTGGCGTTCGTCCTGTTCACCAACTACATGATCACTGACCCGGGGACGACGCCGGTGCGGCCGCGCAACCAGTTCGCCTTCGGCGCGTCGACCGCCCTCGTCTACGCGCTCCTGGTCCACTTCCACGTGGTCTACGGCCTGTTCTTCGCGCTCGTCATCGTGTGCCTGCTGCGCGGCGCCGCCCTGGCGGTCATGGACATGCGGCAGCGTGCCGCGGCGCAGCCCGCGCCACTGGCCGAGCCCAAGTCCGTGCCCCGCCGGCACGCCCCCGCGCGCGGGGGCGTGCTGGCGACCGGCGAGGAGGCGAAGTGACCGTTCCGAGCGACGCGATCGCCGTCGTCGGCCTCGGGTGCCGCCATCCCGACGCCTCCACGCCGGAGCAGTTGTGGGAGACGGTCCTGGCGCGGCGGCGCGCCTTCCGGCCGCTCCCGCGCGAGCGCCTCGACCTCGGCGACTACGGCGACCCGGCGGCCGGCCCCGACGCGACCGACCTGCGGTACGCGGCCGTGCTCGACGGCTGGTCCTTCGACCGTTCGCGCTACCGGGTGCCCGGACCGGCGTACCGGGTGACCGACCTCGCGCACTGGCTCGCCCTGGACGTCGCCGGCGACACGCTGGCCGCCGCCGGCTTCGCCGGGGGAGGCGGGCTGGACCGCCGGCGCGCCGGCGTGATCCTCGGCAACACCCTGACGGGCGAGTTCAGCCGCGCCGCGCTGATGCGGCTGCGCTGGCCCTACGTCCGCAGGAACCTGGTGTCCGCCCTCGCCGCGCGCGGCTGGGGGGCCGAGGAGATGGGCGGCCTGCTCCGGGAGGTCGAGGAGTCCTACAAGGAGCCGTTCGCCGAACCCAACGACGAGAGCCTCGTCGGCGGGCTGGCCAACGCCATCGCGGGCCGGGTGTGCAACCACTTCGACTTCCGCGGCGCGGGCTACACGGTCGACGGCGCCTGCTCGTCGTCCCTGCTCGCCGTCATCACGGCCTGCACCTACCTGCGCGACGGCGATCTCGACTTCGCCCTCGCGGGCGGCGTCGACCTCAGCCTCGACCCGTTCGAGCTGGTCGGGTTCTCCCGGCTCGGCGCGCTGGCCGGCTCGGCGATGCGGGTGTACGACGCCCGGCCGACCGGCTTCCTGCCCGGCGAGGGCTGCTCGATGGTCGCGCTGATGCGCGCCGGGGACGCCGTCGCCGCCGGGCGGCGGCCGATCGCCCTGATCAGGGGCTGGGGGATGTCCTCGGACGGGAACGGCGGACTGACCCGGCCGGACGTCTCCGGGCAGCGGCTCGCCCTGGAACGCGCCTACGCACGGGCGGGCTTCGGACCGGAGACCGTGGCGCTGTTCGAGGGCCACGGCACCGGCACCGAGGTCGGCGACCGCACCGAACTGCACGCCCTCGCCGAGATCCACGACGGGCGGCGGAGACCGCGACCGGCGGCGCTCGGATCCGTCAAGGCCAACATCGGGCACACGAAGGCGGCCGCGGGCGCCGCCGGGCTGATCAAGGCGGCGCTGGCGCTGCAGCGGCAGGTCATCCCGCCGACCACCGGCTGCGACGAGCCCCACCCGCTCCTGCGCGAACCCGGCGCGCCGCTGCGCGTCGTCCGCGAGGCCGAGCCCTGGCCGGACGCCCCGCTCCGGGCCGGCGTCAGCGCGATGGGGTTCGGCGGTATCAACACCCACGTCGTCCTGGAGGCCCCGGGCGCCCGCCGCGCCACGGCGCGGTTGGCGGCCCGGGACCGCCTGACGGCGCGCAGGCCGCTCGACTGCGAGGTCTTCGCCCTCTCCGCCGGCACGGACGCCGACCTCGCCGCCGTGCTGGAGCGCGTGGCCGTGCGGGCGAGGACGATGTCGCTCGCCGAGCACGCCGACCTGGCCGCCGCCCTGGCGGAGCGGGCGCACGGCGACGCGCCGGTGCGGGCGGCCATCGTCGCCCGCGATCCCGCCGAGCTCTCCGCGCGCGCGGAACGGGCGGGCGAGCTCCTCGGGGGCCTCGCCGGACCCGGGTTCGCCGCCCGGCCCGGCGTCTACGTCGGCCGGGGCGCTCCGGGCCGGGTCGGGCTGCTGTTCCCGGGGCAGGGCGCCCCCGTCCGGGAGAGCGCCGGCGCCCTCGGCGTGGTCCTCCCGGAGGCGGGGGAGCACTTCGAGGAAGGGCTCGGGGCCGACCCGATCGACACCGCCGTCGCCCAGCCCGCCGTCTTCCGCGCCTCCACGGCGGCGTTGCGCTGGCTCGACCGGCTCGGCGTCACGGCGAGCGCGTCGGTCGGGCACAGCCTCGGCGAGATCACCGCCCTGCACTGGGCCGGCGCCCTGGGCGGCCCGGACGCCCTGCACCTGGTGACCACGCGCGGCCGCGTCATGGCCGACACCTCCCAGGCGGGAACCGGGATGGCCTCCCTCGCCGCGCCGGCCGGCGCGGTCACCGAGCTCATCGACGACGCCGACCTGGTGATCGCCGCCGACAACGGCGCCGTCCAGGTCGTCGCCGGCCCCCTCACCGAGGTCGACCGCGTCGTCAAGCGGGCCCGCGCGAAGGGGATCACCGCCGGCAGGCTGAGGGTCAGCCACGCCTTCCACTCCCCGGCGGTCGCCGCGGCCGAGCCGGTGCTCGCGCGCCACCTCGCCGACCTGGCGGTGGCGGCCCCTTCCGGTCGCGTGTACTCCACGGTCACCGGGCGGGAGCTGACCGCCGCCGATGACGTCCGCGCGCTGCTCGCCCGGCAGCTCACCGCGCCGGTGCGGTTCCGCCGGGCGCTGGAGCTCCTCGCCGCGGACTGCGACCTGCTCGTCGAGGCGGGCCCCGGCCACACCCTCACGGCGATGGCCCAGTCGATCACGGACGTGCCGGTCCGCACGCTGGACGCGGGCGCGGAGTCGGCCGCCGCGCTCGGCGACGCCACCGCCGCGCTGTTCGCCGCCGGCGCCGTCTCCGATCTCACGGCCCTCTTCGCCGAGCGGTTCCACCGCCCGTTCGACCTCTGGCGGGAGCCGGAGTTCCTCGCCAACCCCTGCGAGAGCGCCCCGGCGGTCAACCTCGATCACGCCCTCGACCACGGGCTCGGCCGTGCCGCGACGGCCGCCACGGCCCCGGCCCCCGCCGACGCCGTGGCGCAGGCGCCGCCCGAGGCGGAATCCGACGTGCCCGCCGTGGTGCGCGGGCTCATCGCCGAGGCCCTGGAGCTCCCGCCCGATGTGATCGGCGACGGGGACCGGCTCCTCGGCGACCTCCATCTCAACTCCCTCCGCGTCGTCCAGCTCGCCGCCGAGGCCGCCGAACGGACCCGGCGGGCCGTGCCGGCCGCCCCGCCGGTCTTCGCCGAGGCCACGGTCGCCGCGTTCGTCCAGGCGATCGAGGAACTGCCCGCCGCGGAAGGCGAGGCCGGGTCCCACGGGCCGCCGGAGGGGGTCCGCGAATGGCATCGCGTCCTGGTCGAGTTCAGCCGTCCGGTCGAACCGGAAGCCGGAACCGCCTCCCATGCCTGGCACGTCTTCGGCGGCGGACGGCTCCGCGCGCTCGTCGAGCCGCGGCTGACCGCCCGCCCCGAGGGGGAGGCGCGCCCGGCGGTCGTCGCGTTCCTCCCCGAGAACCCGGACGACGGCGCGATCGACGCGCTGGTCGAAGCCGCGCACCTCGCGGTGGACTCCGAGGCGCCCTTCACCGTCGTGGACTCGGGCGACACCGCGTCGGGCTTCGTGGGCACGATCGCCGCCGAGTACCCGTCCCTGCCGGTCCGCTGGGTCCGGGCTCTGGAGACCGCGCCCGCGGACGCGGTCGGCGCTCTGCTCGCGGCCCCGTGGCAGGGCCATGCCGAGATCGTCGTGGACGAGGAGGGCCGCGCCGGAACCCCCGCGTACCGGGCCGCCGCGCCCGGCGTGCCCGACGGCCGGGCGCAGGACGCCGCCGCGCCTCCGCTGTCCGCTGGAGAGGTGCTCCTGGTGACGGGAGGCGGGAAGGGCATCGGCTTCGCGAGCGCGTCCTTCCTGGCGCGGCGCTGGGGGGTCCGGCTGGGGCTGATCGGACGCAGCGGGCCGGACGCCGACCCCGAGCTGCGGGACAACCTCTCCCGGCTGCGGGAGGCCGGCGTCGACTTCTGCTACCAGGCCGCGGACGTCACCGATCCGGAGTCGCTCCGCCGCGGCGTCGCCGCGATCGCCGGCCGGCTCGGACCGGTCAGGGGACTGGTCCACGCCAGCGGCCTGAACCGCCCCGCGCGGTTCCGCGAGATCGGCGACGCCTACGCCGAGCACGCGGCGCCCAAGCACCACGGGCTCCGCGCGCTGCTGGACGCCGTCGGCACGGACGGGTTGCGGCTGCTCCTCACCTTCGGCTCCGTGATCGGCCGTTTCGGCCTCGCCGGGGAGGCGCACTACGCCCTGGCCAACGGCCGCATGCGGGAGCTGGCCCGGGTCCTCGCCCGGGATCTGCCGGACTGCCGGGTCGCCAACCTCGACTGGACGGTCTGGTCGGGAGTCGGCATGGGCGAGCGCCTCAAGGTGCTCGACGACCTCGCCCGCGCGGGCGTGTCGCCGGTGCCCCCCGACCGCGGCGCCGAGCTGCTCGCCCGGGCGGCCGAGGCGGAGCCGCCCTCGCACTCCCTGGTGGTCAGCGGCCGGCTGCCGCAGCTCGGCCGCGCCGGGGAGGCGGCCCCGGACGGGCACCGCTTCCTGCGGCGGGTGCGCGCGTGGACCCCGGGCGTCGAACTGGTGGCCGAGGCCGAGCTGAGCCTGGCCGACGACCCGTACCTGGACGACCACCGCATCGACGGTGTGGCCGTGCTGCCGGCTGTGTGCGTGCTCGAGGCGATGGCCCAGGCGGCGTCCGCGCTGACCGGGCGGCCCGTGGCGGGGGTGGCGGATTCCCGCTTCGACCGCCCCGTGGTCGTCCCCGAGCACGGGACCCGCACCCTCCGGGTGTGCGCGCTCGCCCGCGAGGACGGAGACGTGGACGTCGCGGTGCGCAGTGACGAGACGGGCTTCGCGGTCGACCACTTCACCGGGACCGTCACCGCGGCGGACGCCGAGCCCCCAGAGAACCCGGCCGCGGCGGCGCGGACACCGGCCCACACCGGCGACGACCTGTACGGGCCGCTCTTCTTCCACGGCCGGCGCTTCCGCAGGCTCCGCCGATACGCGCACCTGGAGGCCACCGCGTGCACCGCCGTGCTGGACGGCGACCGGCCCTGGCGGTTCGGGGACGGCCTCCCGGCGGACCTGCTGTTCGGCGACCCCGCCCGCAACGACGCCTCGATCCACGTCCTCCAGGCGTGCGTCCCCCACCGGCGGCTTCTGCCGGTCGGGTGCGCGCGGTTCGCCGTCCACCGGAGCGGGGACGGAGGGGGTGAGCTGACGCTGGCCGCCGTCGAACGCGAGCACTCCGGCGCCGACTACACCTACGACGTGGTGGTGCGCGACGGCTCCGGCCGGCCGGTCGTGAGCTGGAGCGGTCTCCGCCTTCGCGACGTCGGCCCCGTACCGGTCACGACCCTGCATCCGGTGCTCGTCGGGCCGTACCTACAGCGCAGCCTCACCGCCCTGCTCCCGGAGCGCGACATCCAGGTGGCCGTCGAAGCCGGCGAACCCTGGGCCGTCCTGGTGGAGGGGGAGCCCGTCGCCTGCGCGCGGACCTCCGAGCCGGCGCCGGAGCCCCCCGCGCACTGGACCGGCCTCGCCGCCCGGCTCCGCCGCCTCGTCGGTGAGCCGGACCAGCACGTCCGGGCGCGACTGCAGACGGTCGGCGCATGCCTGTCCGGGCCGCCGGGCCCGCCCGGACTCGACGTCCAAGGCGTTTACGAGAACGGATGGGTGGTCCTCCAGGCCGGGGGAGCGGACATCGTCTCCGTGGTCCTTTCCCTTGAGGGAGAAGCCGGGCCGACGGCGATGGCGATCCCCGTCAAGGGGGCCTCGTGAGGGCGTATTTCGAGTACCGGCATCTCGTGACGTTCGCCGACACCAACCTCGTGGGGAACGTCTATTTCACGAACTATCTCTCCTGGCAGGGCGCCTGCCGGGAGCGGTTTCTCGCGGAGAAGGCGCCGAAGACCGTGGCGCGCATGCACGACGACCTCGCGCTGGTCACCTCGTCGTGCTCGTGCGAGTTCTTCTCCGAGCTCTACGCGCTCGACACCGTGTCCGTGCGGATGTCCCTCGTCGGAATCGACTTCCACCAGATCACCATGGGTTTCGAGTACTACCGGGTGACCGACGGCCCGGCGCGGCTGGTGGCGCGCGGCGAGCAGACCGTCGCCTGCACGCTGCGGGCGGAGGACGGGCTGACCCCCGTCGAGGTCCCGGACGAACTCCGGACGGCCCTCGACGCCTACGCGCCGGACCCGCACGGGGCCCTCCGGCCGCGATCGGAGACGCCGCCGCGATGAGGTCCCGCGAACCCGCCGCGGTCCCGCGGTCCCGCGCGCCGGTCGTCGGCATCGTCGGCTGCGGGCGGATGGGCACGGCGCTGGCGGAGACCGTCGCGGCGCAGCGACGGCCGGTGCTGCTGGCCAGCCGGGGCGGCCGGTCCGCGAGCGGCCTCGCCGAACGGCTGCCGGACGCCCGCGCGGCCACCCTGGAACGGGTGGCCCGCGACGCCGACATCGTCGCCCTGGCCAGCCCGCTGGACGCCATCCGCGCCGAGATCGCACCGCGCATCCGCGCCCATGTGGCCGGCAAGCCGGTCATCGACATGTCCAACCCGTGCGGGCACGACCTCCTCGGCCACGGCTCCGCCGCCGAGCTGATCGCCCGCCTGCTTCCGGGCGGCGCCGTGGTCAAGGCGCTCAACTGCGTCTCCGCGCGGCAGCTCGCCGGCGTCGCGCGCGGCGGCGTCGCGCTGACGGTCCCCATCGCGGGAGACGACCCGCGCGCCAAGGAGGCCGTCCGTTCGATCATCGAGCCGGCCGGACTCGACGTCGCCGACGCGGGCGACCTTCCCGGCAGCCGCTGGATCGAGGCCCTGGCGCAACTGCTCATGCGTCTCGAGAAGCAGCCCGGGCTCGGCGACGCCGTGGGGTTCCGGCTGCTTCGCCTCACCGCGTGCGAGGAGACCTGGACGAGGCCGTAGCCCCGGCGCCCTGCCACGGGCCGGGCGCGGGGCGCGGTCTAGCCGATCGCGATGGGGAAGTGGTCGATGCCGCGGCCCACCCACGAGTCGCGGCGGACGGGCTCCCCGGCGGGCCGGATGCGGGGGAAGCGGCGCAGCAGCCGCGGAAGCGCGATCCGCGCCTCCAGGCGTGACAGCGGAGCCCCGAGGCAGAAGTGGCCGCCGGCCCCGAAGGTGAGCGGCGCGGTGTAGGGGCGGTCCGGGTCGAAGCGGTCGGGTCGCCGGTAGCGGCGGGGGTCCCGGTTGCCGGCGGCCAGGATCGCGACCACCTTCGTGCCCGCCGGGATGGTCGTCCCCAGAAGCTCCACGTCCGTTTCGGCCCAGCGGCTCGTCGCCTGCACCGGCGGCTCGAACCGCAGCACCTCCTCGGCGTAGGCGGAGGCGAAGCCGGGTTCGGTGCGGAGGCGGTCGGCGAGGCCGGGGTGCTCGAACGACAGCAGGAGCGCGTGCGCCATGAAGAAGTTCGTCGTCTCGAACCCGGCGGTCAGCAGCAGCATCATGTTGCCGACGAGCTCGTCGCGGCCGAGCCCGCCTCCGCCGTCGTGCGTCCGCACCAGGGAGCTGACGAGGTCCGCCTCGGGGCAGCGGCGGCGCCGCTCGATCAGGTCGTCGAAGTACACCGCCAGGTCGTCCATGGCGGCGTCCGCCGGGGCGAGCCGGGAGGCGTTCGTGATCCCCTCCAGTGCGGTCGTCACGTCGGCCGCGATGGCCCGGAACCACGCCTGGTCCCGCTCGGGCACCCCGAGCAGCCCGCTGATCACCGCGATCGGGAGACGTGAGGCGAACTCGGCGATGAAGTCGACGGCCGCGCCGCCCGCTCCCGCCTCCGCCAGCGAGTCCAGGAGCCGGTCGGTGATCTGCTCGATCGCCGTCTCGTAGCCCGCCACCCGCCGGGGCGTGAACTCGCCCCGCAGGAGCCGCCGCAGGCGGGTGTGCGCCGGCGGATTGCTGTAGAGCATGGAGTCGGTGTAGGCGCGCAGCGAGGAGTGCGCCCGCCACTCCGGGTAGAAGAGGTCGAAGCTGTCCCCGTCCTGGACGCGCAGCCGCGGATCCCGGAGCACCCGGTCGCACTCGTCGTACCCGACGGCGGCCATCACCCCCGGTTTGACGTCGACCAGGTCGCCGTGCGCCCGTATCTCCTCGTACAGCGGATACGGATCCCGGAGTCCCTCGCCCACCAGCGCCGCGAGCGCCTCGCGCGGCTGCATCGTCCCCGTGGCCATCGCCTCGTCCCTTCGCGAGATTCCTCGTGGTCGCCGCTGCGCGGGGTTCCTCGGCCCGCCGCGGCCCGCCGCGTTCCGGCGGCGGTCACCCGCCGGGGTGGAGCTCGACGATCGACACCGCCCCGGCGGGGTGGACGGAGGCGACGCCGAGCCCGGCCTCGGCGGCGAGCGCCGACAGCTCCGGCAGCGACCGCACCTTCCCTCCGCAGTAGGCGAGCATCCGCAGGTCCAGCCCGGTCGGCCCGGCGCCGTCCGGACCGACGTTCTCCACCACGAACACCGAGCCGTCCGCGCCCGCGGCCTCCGCGCAGCGGGCCAGGATGGCGCGCGCCGGGTCGTCGCCCCAGTTGTGGACGATCAGCGAGAGGACGTAGCCCCCGGCCCCCGGCGGGAGCCGGCCGAACATGTCGCCCGTCTCGACCTCGGCGCGGTCGGCGACGCCCGCCGCGGCCAGCGCCTTCCGCGCAGCGTCGGTGGCCGGGGGCCGTTCGACGAGCACGCCCCGGAGCCCGGGATGTGCGGTGAGCAGCGCGGCCAGAAGCGTGCCGTCCCCGCCGCCGACGTCCACCACGCGGCCGAGGGACGCCCAGTCGTACGCTGACGCGATCCGGCGCGCGCGGTCCGCTCCGCCCGGCCGGAGCATGGCGCGGAAGGCGGCCTCGCGGCGGGGATCGGCGGCCAGGTCGTCCCAGAAGGAGAGGCCGAAGCGCCGCGGGTAGGCGGGCTCGCCCGTGCGGACGCTGTGCAGCAGCTCGACGTAGCAGAGCTCGGCCCGGCCGCCCTCCTCGACGTCGAGGCAGGCGCGCAGGCCGCCCGGGTGGTCGCCGCGCAGCGGCTCGCCCAGCGCGGTCAGCCCGTACCGGTCGGAGTCGTCCCGGGTCAGCACCCCGCGCACCGCGAGGTAGCGCATCAGGCGGGCGAGCCCGCCGGCGTCGGCGCCGGTGGCCGCCGCCAGTTCGGGCACGGTCCGCAGCCCGGCCGCGATGTGGTCGGCGATGCGCAGCGTCGCCGCCACCCGCACCGCCATCGGGGTCGCGAGCTGGGCCATCGCCCACAGCGCGGGGACGGCCTCGTCCGCCGCCGCCGACACGAGTCCCGCGTCGTGGCGCGGCGGCGCCGGGTCCCCGGAGCGGCGGCCGTGCGGCTCGTCGGGCTTGACCATCGCGTTCATCGATCTCCCCGGTTGCGCGGCTAGGGACGGAAGAGCTCGGAGGCCATGGCGGTGACGCCGGCGGCGGGACGCACCGGGAAGCCGATCTGCCCCAGGACGTCCCGCCGGACGTCGACGCCGGGCGCCACCTCCGTCAGGACGAGTCCTTCGGAGGTCATCTCGAACACGGCGCGCTCGGTGACGACGACGGCCCGCTGGCCGCGTTCCAGACCGGCGCGGACCGCGTAGGTGACGTGGTCGACCTCGGGCACGAGCTTCTGGATCTCGCCCTCCCGCAGGATGTCCAGCCTGCCGCCGTCGCAGGACACTTCGAGGCCCTTGGTGGTGAGGGTGCCCCCGAGGACGATCCGCCGCGCGTTGTGCGCGATGTCGACGAACCCGCCGCCGCCCGGGCTCGTGCCCGCGAACCGGCTGACGTTGACGTTCCCCGCGGCGTCGAGCTGGGCGAAGGAGAGCGCGGCGAGCGCGCAGCCGCCGCCGTCGATGAAGTCGAACTGGTAGGTGCCGTCGACCAGCGCCTCGGGCGAGTAGTTGGCCGAGAACTGCCAGCCGCCCATGACGACGCCGCCGAAGGAGCCGTGCTCGGTGGTGAAGGTGTAGTCGTCCAGCCGGCCGTCCTGGAACGCGCCGTCCTCCGCCATGGCCAGGATCGCGCTCGACGCCGCGCCGAACCCGAGGATCGTGGTCTCACCCGGGCGGATCTCCCGCGCGACACGGCGCGCGATGACCTTCCCCGGCCCGGACCGCAGGCGCGGCAGGCGCCCGACCGGGTTCGCCACCGGCCGCAGGTAGCCGGGGTCGTTGCGCACCTCCGTCCCGATCAGCTCGCCCGGCGCGACCACCACGCGGTCGACGAGCACTCCGGGGACCTGCACCTCCCGCGCGGGCCGGGACCCGCGCGGCACGATCCGCGACACCTGCGCGATCACGGTGCCGCCGCTCGCCTTGACGGCGAGGGCGAGGGCGAGGGCGGCGGAGGTGAGCGGCAGGTCCTCGAAGGACAGGTTGCCCTGGACGTCGGAGCTGCTGGCCCGGATGACCCCCACGTCCAGCGGCCAGGTGGGGTAGAGCAGGAGCTCCTCGCCGCGGAGCTCGACCACCTCC
This sequence comes from Actinomadura sp. NPDC000929, assembly GCF_040492065.1. Taxonomy (NCBI): domain Bacteria; kingdom Bacillati; phylum Actinomycetota; class Actinomycetes; order Streptosporangiales; family Thermomonosporaceae; genus Actinomadura; species Actinomadura sp. NPDC000929. The sequence goes on from NZ_JBEUPA010000069.1 coordinate 34,121, forward strand.
ACCAGGTCGTCCTTGGCCCGCCCGGTGAGGCGGCCGCCGCCGTGGCGCGGGTCGGCGAAGGTGCCGAGGCCGATGCGGGTGAGGTAGCCCGGGCTCCGCCGCGCGACCTCCCGCAGCCAGTGCATGGCGGCGCCGATCGGCCAGCTGTAGGCCTCGACGAGATCGTCGCGGATCAGGCCCGTGAGCGCCGGGCGGGTGCCGGTGCGCGGATGCCGCGGATTGATGTAGGAGCCGGCGACGATGCGGCGCATCAGGCCCTCGCGGGCCACGCCGTCCATGCCGCCGATGTCCATGGCGTCGCCGGTGGCGCAGGGGAAGAAGAAGGTCAGGTCGCGGGGGGAGCCGAGCCGCTCGAAGCGCTCGCCGATGGCGCGCAGGACCGCGTCGGGGGTGATCCAGCCGATGACGCCGGTGCTCGCGACGGCCTGCCCGTCCTCGACGAGGGCCGCCGCGGTCGCCGCGTCGCAGACCTTGCCCCCCACGGCAGCAGCCGCGGCATCGTCCATCGCGTCCCCTCGGCGTCGCACCGGTCCCGGTCGTCCCGCGGCGGACCTGGTCCCCTTCCGCGCGGACGCCGTCGATCACCAATGCTATCAAAAACTATAGTTATCGCCCAGATCGGCGGATTGAGTTCCCGGACTTGCCGCTGGATTCGAGGTCCGCGATCGCCTTTTCCGGGGAGAGGCAATATGTTTTTCTAGTAGGACGTGTTCGGGTGTGGAAAGTGAGGCAGCGTGCGACATGGGATGGACGCCTCGTTCTCCGCCCTGCCGCTGCGCTCCCTGGCCGACGCGGCGCTCGGCCGCGCGGCCGAGCTCGGAGCCGCGCACGCGTCCTTCCGCCTCGACCGCGTCCGGACGGCGCGGCTGCTGCTGCGCGACGGCGTCCTCGGCGGCGGGCAGGACACGACGGACACGGGGCTGGCCGTGCGCCTGTGGCAGCGCGGCGTGCCCGGCTTCGCCGCCGCCCCCGAGCTGACGGCGAGCGCCGCCGCCGGAGCCGCCGAGCAGGCGGTGGCCGCGGCCCGCGCGTGCGCGGCGATCGGCGGCGGCTCAGGCGAGCCGGTCGGCGAGCCGGTCCACCGCGACACGACGTGGATCTCGTCGTACCGGGTCGATCCGTTCGAGGTGCCCGAGCAGGAGCGCATCGCGCTCATGGCCGACCGGAGCCGGCGGCTGCTGGCCGCGCCCGAGGTCGAGCACGTGCTGGCCTTCCTCACCCTCGTCCGGGAGAACAAGTTCTACGCCGATCTCGCGGGCACGGTGACCGCCCAGCAGCGCATCCGGGTCCACCCGCTGTTCTTCGTCCAGGGCGCGGACCCCCGCGGCGGCGGGACGGCGACGCTGCGCACCCTCGGGCCCCCGGTCGCCCGGGGCTGGGAGTACCTGGGCGGCGAGGGCTGGGACTGGGAGCGCGAGCTGGCCGAGCTGCCCGCGCACCTCGCCGCCAAGCTCCGCGCCCGCCCGGTGCGGCCGGGCCGCTACGACCTCGTCATCGACCCGTCCAACCTCTGGCTGACCGTTCACGAGTCGGTCGGCCACACCACGGAGATGGACCGCGCGCTGGGGCACGAGGCGTCCTCGACCGGCACGACGTTCCTCGCTCCGGACGGGCTCGGCTCGCACCGCTACGGCTCGCCGCTGATGAACGTCACCGCGGACCGCACGGCCGAACACGGCCTCGCGACGGTCGGCTTCGACGACGAAGGGGTCGCGGCGCAGTCCTGGAGCCTCGTCCGGGACGGGGTGCTCACCGGCTTCCAGCACGACCGGCGCACCGCGGGCCTGGCGGGCCTCGGGCGTTCCAACGGCTGCTCGTTCGCCGAGTCGGCGATGCACGTGCCGCTGCCGCGGATGCCCAACGTCGGGCTCCGCCCCGCGCCCGGCGGCCCGTCCACCGGCGACCTCATCGCGGGCGTCGAGGACGGGATCTACCTCGTCGGGTCCGACAGCTGGTCCATCGACATGCGGCGCCAGAACTTCCAGATGACCGCCCAGCGGTGCCACCGGATCCGCAACGGCAGGCTGGACGGCCAGCTGAGCGGGGTCGCCTACCAGGCCTCCACGACGCGGTTCTGGTCGGCGCTGACCGCGCTCGGCGGCGAGGACACCTACCGGCTCTTCGGCGCCGACCTGTGCGGCAAGGGCCAGCCGATGCAGGTGGCCGCGGCCAGCCACGGCTGCCCCGCGGCCGTGTTCGAGGGGGTCGAGGTCATCGACACCGGCGCGGAGGGGCTGGCGTGAGGCTCGCGGAACTGGCCGTCGAGGCCGGGAAGGACGCCGACGCCTACGTGGCGATCGTCGACGAGGCCGCCACGGCGCACGCGCGGTGGGCAGGCAACGCGCTGACGTCGAGCGGCCTCACCGCCGACACGCGGCTGACCGTGATCGCCGTGACCTCGGACGGGCGCGGCACCGCGGCCGGCGTCGTCTCGCACCGCGGCGCGGTGGACGAGGACGCGGTGCGGGCCGTCGTCGCGGCGGCCGAACGCGCCGCGCGCACGGCGACGCCCGCCGCCGACGCCCGCCCCCTGCTGACCGGCGACGCCGTGCCGTCCTCGCCGGACTGGGCCGAGCCCGCTCCCACGGCGTCGGCGGGCGTCCTCGCCCGGTTCGCCGGCGGCCTCGCCGGCGCTTTCGAGCGGGCCCGCGCGGAACGCCGCCTGCTGTACGGCTACGCCGAGCAGCGGCAGCACACGACCTGGCTGGCGTCCTCCACGGGCCTGCGGCTGCGCCACGTCCAGACCGCGGGCGTGGTGGACCTGACCGCCAAGTCCGAGGACGGCGTCGCCTCGACGTGGAGCGGCGCCGAGGCGGCCGATCTCGGCGAGATCGATCCGCTTCCCCTGTACGCGGAGCTGGGTGAGCGGCTCGGCTGGGGGCGCAGGCGCGTCGCGCTCCCCGCCGGGCGGTACGAGGTCCTGCTGTCCCCGTCGTGCGTCGCCGACCTCATGCTGCGGCTGTACCGCGCGGCCGGGGCGAAGGACGCCGCCGACGCGCGCACCGTGTTCCGCGGCCCGGACGGCGGGACGCGGATCGGCGAGCGCCTGACCGGCGCACCGCTCACGCTGCGGAGCGACCCGCGGGAGCCGGGCCTGCGGTGCGCGCCGTTCGTCGCCGCCCGGGGCTCCGCGGACGTCGCGCAGGTGTTCGCGGACACCGTCTCGGTGTTCGACAACGGGCTGCCGCTCCGGCCGACCGAGTGGATCCGCGACGGCGTCCTCGCCGGCCTGGTCCAGACCCGCCACTCCGCCGAGCTCACCGGGCTGCCGGTCACGCCGCAGGTCGGCAACCTGGTGCTGGAGGGCGCGGGGGAGGGCCGGCCGCTCGCCGATCTCGTCGCGACCACCAGGCGCGGGCTCCTGGTCACCTCGCTGTGGTACGTCCGCGACGTCGACCCGCGGACGCTGCTGCTCACCGGGCTCACCCGCGACGGCGTCTACCTGGTGGAGAACGGCGAAGTGGTGGGGGAGGCGAACAACTTCCGCTTCAACGAGAGCCCGGTGGACCTGCTGGGCCGGGTGACGGAGATCGGCCGCACCGAACGCGCCCTGCCCAGGGAGCGGGACGACTCCACGCCCCGGACGGCCATGCCCGCGCTCCGGGTGGACGGCTACACGATGTCGGCGGTCAGCGAGGCGACCTGAGCATCGGCCCCGGCGCCTTCCGGAGACCGGCCTTCAGCGGTTCCCACCAGGCCCGGTTCGCGCGGTACCACTCGACGGTCGCCTCCAGCCCGTCCTCGAAGCGCACGCGCGGAACGAAACCGAGCCGCTCCTCGATCTTGGTGGTGTCGAGCGCGTACCTGCGGTCGTGGCCCTGCCGGTCGGGAACGTGGTCGACCATCTCCCACGAGGCGCCGCACGCCTCCAGCAGCAGGGACGTCAGGTCCTCGTTGGACAGCTCCTTGCCGCCGCCGACGTGGTACACCTCGCCCGGGCGGCCGAACCGCAGCACCAGGTCGAGCGCGCGGCAGTGGTCCGACACGTGCAGCCAGCCGCGCCGGTGGCGGCCGTCGCCGTAGAGCGGGACCCGCCGGCCGTCCAGCAGGTTGGTCACGAACAGCGGGATCACCTTCTCCGGGAACTGGTAGTGCCCGTAGTTGTTGGTGCACCGCGTGACCACGACCTCGAGGCCGCGGGTCCGGTGCCAGGCCAGCGCCAGCAGGTCCGACCCGGCCTTGGCCGACGCGTAGGGCCCGTTCGGCAGCAGCGGGGCGTCCTCCGTCCACGACCCCTGGGCGATCGAGCCGTAGACCTCGTCGGTGGAGACGTGCACGAACCGGCCGACGCCGTGCCGCTGGGCCGCCTCCAGCATGTTCTGCGTGCCGAGCACGTTGGTCCGCACGAAGGGCGTGGCGGTGTCGATCGAGCGGTCCACGTGCGATTCGGCGGCGAGATGGACGATCGCGTCCTGCCCGGCCACGGCCGCGTCGACCGCGTCCGGGTCGCAGGTGTCGCCGTGCACGAACCGGTAGCGCGGATGCCCGGCGACCGGGGCCAGGTTCTGCGGGTTCCCCGAGTACGTGAGCGCGTCCAGCACGGTGACGTGCGCGCCCGCGGTGCCCGGCAGTTCGCCGCGCAGCGTCGCCCGCACGAACTCCGAGCCGATGAACCCGGCGCCCCCGGTGACCAGGAGTCTCATCGCCCCGCCTCCTCGGCGTTCCCTGGTGGTCTGCGCGCCCGCGGCGGCGGCGGCGCCGGGTGCTGCGGCGTCGGCCGCGGACCCTCCGGGCTCTCCTGGCTCTTCTCGTGGGTCTGC
>NZ_JBEUPA010000070.1:0-38466 GCF_040492065.1 Actinomadura sp. NPDC000929
CCCGCCGCGGCCGGTCCCGCGCACCGTCCCGGCGATCGCCGCGCTGCGGGCCGCGGGCGCCGAGGACGAGCGCGTCTACGACGACCTGGTCGTGGTGGACGAGGTCGGCCGCTGCCTCGGCATCGTCCGGGTGGCCGACCTGATCCGGGCCATGTCGCGCTGAGACCGCCGCTGGGGCCCTAGACCGCCCCGGATGATCCCTTATGTGGATCAAGGCCGGAGAATCCCGTCACGGCCGTCTCCTGGGCGAGGATGGCCGCCTGGACCCGGCTGCCGAGCCCGAGCTTGGCGAGGATCCGGCTCACGTGCGTCTTGGTGGTCGTCTCGGCCATGGCGAGCCGGGCCGCGATCTGTCCGTTGGACAGCCCCTCCCCGAGGCAGGCGAACACCTCGCGCTCGCGCGGCGTCAGCTCCGCCAGCCCCGGCACCTCCGCCGGGGCGGCCGGCCGGGCCGCGAACGCGCCGATCAGCCGCCGGGTGACGCCCGGCGCGAGGACTCCCTCCCCCGCCGCGACCGTCCGCACCGCCTCCACCAGCCGGTCGGCGTCGACGTCCTTGAGCAGGAACCCGGCGGCGCCCGCGCGCAGCGCCCCGAACACGTACTCGTCCACGTCGAACGTCGTCAGCACCAGGACGGCGGTGAACCCGGCGATCCGCCGGGTGGCGGCGACGCCGTCCAGGCGGGGCATGCGGACGTCCATGAGCACCACGTCGGGCCGCAGCTCTTCGGCCAGCTCCACGGCCCGCGCCCCGTCGGCAGCCTCGCCGACCACCCGCACGTCCGGCGCGGCGCCGAGGATCAGCACCAGCCCCGCCCGCACCGCCGCCTGGTCGTCGGCGACCAGCACGTCGATCACGCCGTCCCGGCCGGCGCTCACGCCGCCCCGCCCAGCGAGTCGAGCGGCAGCTCGGCGTGCACCCGCCAGCGGCCGCCGTCCGGCCCGGCGGCGAACCTCCCGGCCAGCATCACGGCGCGCTCGCGCATCCCGACCAGCCCGCTGCCGGTGCCGGGCAGCCGGGAGCCGTCCCGGCCGAGCGGGCTCAGCACGTCGATCACCACGTGGCCGCCCGTGTACTCCACCCGCACGTCGGCGCGCCCCGACCCGGCGTGCTTCAGCGCGTTCGTCAGCGACTCCTGGACGATCCGGTAGGCGGCCAGCTCGACCGCCGCCGGCAGCTCCGGCGGCTCCCCGGCGACCTCCAGCCGCGCCGACAGGTCGGACCGCGCGGTGTGCCGGACGAGCCGGTCCAGCTCCGCCAGCCGCGGCCGGGCCGCCGGATCCGCGCCGTCGCCCTCGCGCAGCAGCCCGATCATCCGCCGCATCTCGGCGAGCCCCTGGACGCTGTTCTCCCGGATGACCTCCATCGCCCGGTCCACCCCCTCCCGGTCCAGGCCCCGCACCTTCAGCACGGCCGAGGAGTGCAGCGCCACCGCGCTCAGATGGTTGGCGATCACGTCGTGCAGCTCGCGGGCCATCCGGGCGCGCTCGGCGGTCACGGCGGCCCGCCGGTCCAGCTCGGCCAGCCGCGCCACCTGCTCGGCGCGCTCCCGCTCGGCCTCGGCGCGGGACCGGTGCTCGCGCACCGCCATCGCGGTCAGCACCGGCGTCACCCACACCACCCCGGCGACCGACGCGCCGAGCACGCCGACCGCGACGCCGCGCACCGCCGCCGCCGCGGCGACCGCCACCGCCGCGCTCCCCGCGAGCGTCGCCCCGAGCAGCCACTCCGCCGTCCGGCGCCGGCCGTACAGGCTCGCCGCGTACAGCGCGTCCCCGTAGATCATCGCGGTGGCGAGGCTCGGCCCGAACGCGACGTCGGCGACGTTGAACGGCGTCGCCAGGAGCAGGCCCGTGAGCGGGGCCGTCCGCCGCAGGAGCATCGTCGCGCACAGCCCGACCAGCGGGACGAGGCGCAGCCGGAACGAGGGGTCCCAGCCTGCGGACCACACGGTGTGCCCGTGCGCCGCCAGCACCACCAGGCCGCCCGCGAGCGCGGCGGCGGCCAGCAGCGCGTCCTGGCGGGTGGTGAGACGTCGGAGCCTGTGCACGGGTCCATCTCAGCATCCCGCCCGGGGTGTCTCGTCCGTCCGGGTGAGGAGCGCGCGTACATCCTTCGGACGACCCGCGGAACCTCATCGCAGACGACGATTCGCCCTCGCCCCCGGGCGGACGATGAGAATCCCGGCCGTCGAGAAGGGATTCCACGTGCTGCTAGCGGTGATCGCCGGATGCGAGATCGGCTTCTGGGTGCTCCTCGCCGCGGGCCTCCTCGCCCGCTACGCGCTGCGCCTGCGCCGCACCGGGGCGGTGCTCCTGCTGAGCGTCCCGCTGGTCGACCTGGTCCTGCTGGCCGCCACGGCGGCCGACCTGCGCGGCGGCGCGACCGCCGGCGGCGCCCACGGGCTGTCGGCCGCCTACCTCGGTTACTCGGTCGCGTTCGGCCACAGCATGGTCCGGTGGGCGGACGAGCGCTTCGCCCACCGCTTCGCCGGCGGCCCGCCGCCCACCCGCGGTCCGAGGTACGGGGCGGCGCGGGTCCGCCACGAGTGGCGCGAGTTCGGCAAGGCCGCGCTCGCCACGGCCATCGCCTGCGCCCTGCTCCTGGCGATGATCGCCCTGGTCGGCGACGCCGACCGCACGCGGGCCCTGGACGCCTGGCTGGGCCGCCTCGGGTTCGTCCTGGCGGTCTGGGCCCTGTGGCCCGTCACGACCACCCTCTGGCCGCCCAGGCCGCGGGACGGCGCCGCCCGGGACGCGTGAGGCCGCGTCCCGGGTGGGACGCGGCCTCAGGGCGCGGCGCGGGTCAGACGTTGAAGCCGAGGGCGCGGAGCTGGTCGCGGCCCTCGTCGGTGATCTTGTCGGGGCCCCACGGCGGGAGCCAGACCCAGTTGATCTTGACGTCCTTGGCCAGGCCCTCCAGCGCGCTGTGGGCCTGGTCCTCGATCACGTCGGTGAGCGGGCAGGCGGCGCTGGTGAGCGTCATGTCCAGGGTCGCGACCTCGTCGGTCAGGTCGACGCCGTACACCAGGCCGAGGTCGACCACGTTGATGCCGAGCTCGGGGTCGACGACGTCCTTGAGGGCCTCCAGGATCTCCTCCTCCTGGGGGGAGGCGGCGGTCGCGGGAGCCTCGGCGTCGGGCGCCTCCTGGGCGGGCGTGTCGGTCGCGGGCGTGTCGGTCATGATGCCTCTCCGAGTGCGCGGGCGGTCGCGTCCTTCCACGCCATCCAGGCGAGCAGGGCGCATTTGATCCGGGCGGGGTACTTCGAGACCCCGGCGAAGGCGACGGCGTCCTCCAGGACGTCCTCGTCGGGCGCGACGTCCTGGCCGCGGGACTGCATCAGCGCCAGGAACTCCTCGCCGACCGCCATCCCCTCCTTGACGGACTTGCCGATCAGCAGGTCGGACATCACCGATGCGCTGGCCTGGCTGATCGAGCAGCCCATGGCGTCGTAGGACACGTCGGCGACCGTGGCGTCCTGACCCTCGCCCTCCAGGTGGACGCGCAGCGTCACCTCGTCGCCGCACGTGGGGTTGACGTGGTGCGCCTCCCCCTCGAACGGCTCCCGCAGCCCCTTGTGCAGGGGGTTGCGGTAGTGGTCCAGGATGACCTCCTGGTACATCGCCTCCAGCTGCATGGCGTCCTTTCCAAGCCTTTCTCGCTACAACCCGGGCGTGGCAGGGCGTGTTCCTCAGGCGGTGCCGAAGAACTTCTGCGCCTGCCTTACCCCGTCGGCGAGCGCGTCCACGTCGCCGAGGGTGTTGTAGAGGTAGAACGTCGCGCGGGTGGTCGCCGGGATGCCGAAGCGGCGGCAGATCGGCCACGCGCAGTGGTGGCCGACGCGGACCTCGACGCCCAGCTCGTCCAGGACCTGCCCGACGTCGTGCGGGTGGATGCCGTCGACGGTGAACGAGACGGCGCCGCCGCGGGCCTCGGTGGTGCCGGGGCCGATGACGCGGACGCCGGAGATCTCGCCGAGACGCTCCAGCGAGTAGCCGACCAGGGCCTCCTCGTGGGCGTGCACGCGGTCCATGCCGAGATCGGCGAGGTAGTCGCAGGCCACGCCCAGCCCGACCGCCTGCGCGGTCATCGGCACGCCCGCCTCGAACCGCTGCGGCGGCGGCATGAACGTGGTCTCCTCCATGTGGACGACCTCGATCATGGAGCCGCCGGTGATGAACGGCGGCATGGCCGCGAGCAGCTCGCCGCGCCCCCACAGCACGCCGATGCCGGTCGGGCCGAGCATCTTGTGCCCGGAGAACACCAGGAAGTCGGCGCCGAGCCGGGCCACGTCCACGGGCTGGTGCGGCACCGACTGCGCGGCGTCCAGCAGGACGAGCGCGCCGACGGCGTGGGCACGCTCCACGATCCGCTCGATCGGCGGAACGGTCCCGAGGACGTTCGACTGGTGCGTCAGCGCGACGATCTTCGTGCGCTCGTTGACGATGCCGTCGAGGTCGTCCAGGTCGAGGCGGCCCTCGTCGGTGATGCCGAACCAGCGCAGGGTCGCGCCCGTCCGCCGGCAGAGCTGCTGCCACGGGACGAGGTTGGCGTGGTGCTCCATCTCCGAGACCACGATCTCGTCGCCGGGGCCGACGGCGAACCGCTCGGCCTCCGGGCCGGCGGTGGCCGCGTTGCTCATCGCGTAGGCGACCAGGTTGATGCCCTCGGTGGCGTTCTTCGTGAACACGATCTCGGAGGGCGCGGCGCCGACGAACCGGGCGATCGAGGCGCGGGCGTTCTCGTAGGCCTCCGTCGCCTCCTCGGCGAGCAGGTGGGCCCCGCGGTGCGGCGCCGCGTTGTGCCGCTCGTAGAACTCCCGCTCCGCGTCCAGCACCCGGAGGGGCTTCTGCGACGTCGCCCCCGAGTCGAGGTACACCAGCGGGCGCCCGCCGCGGACCGTGCGCTGCAGCAGCGGGAAGTCCTTCTTCAGCTCCTCGGGCAGAAGGCTCCCTGTTCCGCTCATAGGGACGCGCCCGCCTTCACGTACTTCTCGTAGCCCTCGTTCTCCAGCTCGTCGGCCAGCTCGGGCCCGCCCTCGGCGACGACGCGGCCGGCGGCGAACACGTGCACGAAGTCGGGCTTCACGTAGCGCAGGATGCGCGTGTAGTGCGTGATGAGCAGGACGCCGGTGTCGCCGGAGGCGAACCGGTTGACGCCCTCGGAGACGACCTTCAGCGCGTCGACGTCAAGGCCGGAGTCGGTCTCGTCCAGCACGGCGACCTTCGGCTTCAGCATCTCCAGCTGGAGGATCTCGTGCCGCTTCTTCTCGCCGCCGGAGAAGCCCTCGTTCAGGCTGCGCTGCGCGAACGCCGGGTCGATGGACAGGGCGTCCATCGCGGCCTTCATCTCCTTGGAGAACTCGCGCAGCTTCGGGGCCTCGCCGCGCACGGCGGTGACGGCCGAGCGCAGGAAGTTGGACACCGAGACGCCGGGCACCTCGACCGGGTACTGCATCGCCAGGAACAGCCCGGCGCGGGCGCGCTCGTCGACCGACATGGCCAGGACGTCCTCGCCGTCGAGCGTGACGGAGCCGGACGTCACCTCGTACTTCGGGTGGCCGGCGACCGCGTAGGCCAGGGTGGACTTGCCGGAGCCGTTCGGCCCCATGATGGCGTGGGTCTCGCCGGCCTTCACGGTCAGGTCGACCCCGCGCAGGATCTCCTTCGCGCCGTCGGAGCCGTCGCCGACGGAGACGTGGAGGTCGCGGATCTCAAGCGTGGCCATAGTGCGTGTAGTCCTTCGTCGTGCGGTCAGTCGTCGCCGGCGAGCGAGACGTAGACCTCGCCGTCCTCGACCCTGACCTTGTAGGTGGCGACCGGCTGCGTGGCCGGCGGGTTGGTGGGCTTGCCGCTGCGCAGGTCGAAGCAGGATCCGTGCAGCCAGCACTCGATGGTGCCGTTGTAGACCTCGCCCTCGGAGAGCGAGACCTCGGCGTGCGAGCAGATGTCGTTCAGAGCGAACACGTCGGCACCGCTCCGCGCGACGACGACGGGCGTGCCGTCGACCTCGACGCCGAGCGCGCCGTCGGCGGGGACCTCGTCCAGCGCGCACACCTTCACGTAGGTCACCTGGCCGCTCCCCGGTCCAGTTCCGCCTCGATCGCCTCGCGCACCTTCTCGCGCACCTCGGCGACCTCGATGCGCTCCACGAGCTGGCCGAGGAACCCCCGGACCACCATGCGGCGCGCATCGTCGAAGGAGATGCCCCGCGCCTGGAGGTAGAACAGGTGCTCGTCGTCCAGCCGGCCGGAAGCCGAGGCGTGCCCCGCGCCGGCGACCTCGCCGGTGAGGATCTCCAGGTTCGGCACGGAGTCGACCCGCGTCCCGTCGGTGAGGACGAGGTTGCGGTTCAGCTCGTAGGTGTCGGTGCCCTCCGCCTCCGCGCGGATGATCACGTCGCCGATCCAGACGGCGTGCGCGTCCCGGTCCTGCAGGGCGCCGCGGTAGTCGACGCGGCTGCGGCAGTGCGGGACGGCGTGGTCGACCAGGAGGCGGTGCTCCAGGTGCTGGCCGCCGTCGACGAAGTACACCCCGTACAGCTCCGCGTCGCCGCCGGGCCCCTCGTAGGCGACGGACGGGGAGATCCGCACCACGTCGCCGCCGAGCGAGACGTTGTGCGAGAGGAACCGGGCGTCGCGGCCGAGCCGGGCGTGCTGGTGGGAGACGTGGACCCCGTCGTCGGCCCAGTCCTGGAGGCTGATCACCGACAGTCGGGCGCCGTCGCCGACGACGAACTCGACGTTGTCGGCGTAGGTCGCCGACCCCCGGTGCGCCAGCACGACGGTGGCCTCGGCGAACGGCTCCAGGACGATCGTGATGTGCCCGTAGGCGGCGGCCGAGGCGTCCTCGCCGCGCAGCCGCAGCACGGTCGGCACGGAGGCCGCGGTCTCCTTCGGGACGGTCACGACCGTGGCCTGGGCGAAGGAGGTCCACGCCTGGGCGCTGACCCGGTCGGTGGGGACGTAGGCCCTGCCGAGGCGCTCGTCGTCGCGGCCGACCGTCTCGACGGTCACCTCCGGCGCCGCCTCGACCTCCACCAGGACCTTGCCGCCCTCCTCGGCCGTGCCGTTGTGCAGGCCGCGCAGGCGGCGCAGCGGGGTGAACCGCCACTCCTCCTCGCGCCCCGTGGGCACGTCGAAGTCGGCGACGTCGTAGGACGCCTTCTCGTGCAGCGTCGAGAGAGGCTTCTGCTCGAGCCCCATCAGCCGACGGCTCCTTCCATCTGCAGCTCGATGAGCCGGTTCAGCTCCAGGGCGTACTCCATCGGCAGCTCGCGCGCGATCGGCTCGACGAACCCGCGCACGATCATCGCCATCGCCTCGTCCTCGGTGAGGCCGCGGCTCATCAGGTAGAACAGCTGCTGCTCGGAGACCTTGGAGACGGTCGCCTCGTGGCCCATCTCCACGTCGTCCTCGCGGACGTCGACGTAGGGGTAGGTGTCGGACCGGCTGATCTGGTCGACCAGCAGCGCGTCGCACTTGACCGTGGACTTGCTGTGCTCGGCGCCCTCCTGGATCTGCACCAGCCCGCGGTAGGACGTGCGGCCTCCGCCGCGCGCCACCGACTTGGAGATGATGCTGCTGGAGGTGTTCGGCGCGGCGTGCACCATCTTCGCGCCGGCGTCCTGGTGCTGGTCCTCGCCCGCGAAGGCGATCGACAGGGTCTCGCCCTTGGCGTGCTCGCCGAGCAGGTAGATCGCCGGGTACTTCATGGTGACCTTGGAGCCGATGTTGCCGTCGACCCACTCCATGGTGGCGCCCTCGTAGGCGACGGCGCGCTTGGTCACCAGGTTGTAGACGTTGTTGGACCAGTTCTGGATCGTCGTGTAGCGGACGCGGGCGTCCTTCTTCACGACGATCTCCACGACGGCCGAGTGCAGCGAGTCGGACTTGTAGATCGGAGCGGTGCAGCCCTCGACGTAGTGCACGTAGGAGCCCTCGTCCGCGATGATCAGCGTCCGCTCGAACTGGCCCATGTTCTCGGTGTTGATCCGGAAGTAGGCCTGGAGCGGGATCTCCACGTGCACGCCCGGCGGGACGTAGATGAACGAGCCGCCCGACCACACGGCGGTGTTGAGCGCGGCGAACTTGTTGTCGCCGACCGGGATCACCGAGCCGAAGTACTCCTGGAAGATCTCCGGGTGCTCGCGCAGGCCGGTGTCGGTGTCGACGAAGATGACGCCCTTCTCCTCAAGGTCCTCGCGGATCTTGTGGTAGACGACCTCCGACTCGTACTGGGCGGCGACGCCGGCGATGAGGCGCTGCTTCTCCGCCTCGGGGATGCCGAGCTTGTCGTAGGTGTTCTTGATGTCCTCGGGAAGCTCCTCCCAGGACGTGGCCTGCTGCTCGGTCGAGCGCACGAAGTACTTGATGTTCTCGAAGTCGATGCCCGTCAGGTCCGAGCCCCAGGTGGGCATCGGCTTCTTGCGGAACAGCCGCAGCCCCTTGAGGCGCAGGTCGAGCATCCACTCAGGCTCGTTCTTCTTGGCCGAGATGTCGCGGACGACATCCTCGTTCAGACCGCGCCGCGCCGAGGCGCCGGCGGCGTCCGAGTCGGCCCAGCCGAACTTGTACCTGTCGAGCCCTTCGAGCTCCGGGTGGGCTGCCGTAGTCATAGGGAGGTCCCTCCGGACTCCTCGTCACTGGTCAGATGCGTGCCGGCGGACGCCTCCGCGTCCGCCGTGTCCCCGCCAGGGGCGGCGTGCGCGGCGCGGACGCCGCCCTCGCCGGTCCCGCAGAGCGAGCGGGAACTGACGTGGGTGGTGCAGATGCCGTCGCCGTGCGCGATCGTGGCGAGCCGCTGCACGGGAGTGCCCAGCAGCCGGCTGAACGCCTCGGTCTCGGCCTCGCACAGCTGCGGGAACTCCGCGGCGACGTGCGCGACCGGGCAGTGGTGCTGGCACAACTGCTCGCCGCCGCCCGGCTGGGGCGCCTTGGCGGCGGCGGCCGCGTAGCCGTCCCCCGACAGGGCCTCGGCGAGCGTGCGGACCCGCTGGTGGGGCGGCGCGTCCTGCACGACGGGCCGGTACCGGCGCTCCAGGTCGGCGATCTGCCGCCGGGCGAACTCGGCGACCGCGTGGTCGCCGGCCGTCTCGGCGAGGAACCGCAGGGCGCTGGTGGCCAGGTCGTCGTAGGCGTGCACGAAGGCGCTGCGCCCGGCGTCGGTGATGGCGAACCACTTGGCGGGACGGCCCCGGCCGCGCCGGGACTGCGGCACCCGCGCCTGGCGGATCTCGATCATGCCCTCGGCCAGCAGCGCGTCCAGGTGCCGCCGGATCGCGGCCGGCGTGAGGCCGACGCGCTCCCCCAGCGTGGACGCGGTGACCGGGCCGTGTTCGAGGATCAGCCTGGCCACCCGGGCGCGGGTGTCGCGCTCGGGCTGGCCGGACGGCACGCCGACGGGGCGCACGGCGGCGCCCCCGGTGCTCGTCTGATCCTCGCCCACGTTTTTCACAACATCAGTGTGCCGTAATTACTTCCCGCGAAACACCGGAACGCCGATGTCGTAGCTCACGCAGGTAAGCCTTACCTAAGTCTGGTCATCCTCGCCGGAGGACGCCTCGCCCCCGCCCGCGCCGATCCCGCGCGGCAGCACCAGCACCGGGCACGGCGCGGCCCGCACGATCTTGCCGGAGCCCTCCCCGAGGAACACCTTGCGCAGCGGTCCGTGGCGGCCCGGCAGGCAGGCGACGATCTCCCCCGGCAGCATATCGACGGCGCCGAGCGTGGCGGCGACCCCGGTCCCGACCTCCGCGAGCCGCTCCACCGGCATCCCGTCCCCCAGGCGCGCCCCGAGCAGGCCCGCGGCCTCCCGCAGGTCCTCGTCGGCCTGGGCGACCTGGCGGTCCAGCGCGCCGCCGACGCCGCCGAACCTGGCCGCGACGGCGGCCGGGCGCAGCACCAGCGTCAGCAGCCGCATCGGCAGCCCCAGCTTCCGCGCGAGCGCCGCGGCGGCCAGCAGCGGGCCCTCGACGTCGCGGCGCGGCCAGAACGCCACGGTCATCCGCTCCAGCCGCCGCGCCGCGCGGTCGGGCCCCAGCGCCCGGTGGTGGCGCAGCGACTCGTCGGCGTACCCGCGCGGCGCCAGCAGGACCGGGACGGGCGAGTCGTGCAGGAGCTGGTCGGCGGTGCTGCCGATGGCGATCCGGCCGCGGCGGCCGCCCGGCGCCGAGCCGATGACGACGAGGTCGGCGCCCACCTCCCGGGCGACCTCGATGAGGCCGCGCCCGCTGCCCCGGTGCGCGCGCACCCGCAGGTCGAGGTCCGGCCGCGGCACCTGGAGCTCGGCGAGCCGCGCGGCGGCCCGGCCCAGCGCCTCCTCCGACTGGTGCCTGAGGTAGGCGACCCACTCGGCGTCCACCGAGGCGGGGCCGTGCGCGGGCCAGGCGGGTGGATGGACGTTGGCGACCGTCAGCGGCGCGAGCCGCCTCGACCGGTCCGCCGACCGGATCAGCGCGGCCAGGACGAGGGCGTCGTCGCCGCGCTCGTCGGGCGAGTACCCGACCACCACGCGCAGCCCGTCCGGGTCGCCTCCGCCGGAATCGACGCCGGCCGGTTCCATGCCTTTCGGTTCACTCATGCGGGCTCCCTCCGATGGGCCCTCCGTTCCCGGCGGCCAGGCGCGAGTGGCGCCGGCCGTACAGGAAGTAGCCGGCCAGGCCGACGGCGGTCCAGATCGCGAAGACGGTCCAGGTGACGCCACCGAGGCCGACCATCAGATACACGCACAGGGCGACGCCGGCCAGCGGCGTCACCGGGTACAGCGGCGCGCGGAAGCTGCGCGGCAGCTCCGGCCGGGTCCGGCGCAGGACGATCACGCCGACGCTGACCAGGGCGAACGCGAACAGCGTCCCGATACTGGTGGCGTCGACGAGCCGGCCGAGGGGGATCACCGCGGCGAGGACCGCGATGAACCCCGCCACGATGACGGTGTTGGCGACCGGGACGCGCCGCCGCGGGCTCACCTTCTGGAAGACGTGCGGGACGAGCCCGTCGCGCGACATCGCGAACAGGATGCGGGTCTGCCCGTACATGACGGTGAGCACGACGCTCGCGATGGCGATCACGGCGCCGAGGGACAGGACCACCGACGGCCACGTCCGCCCGCTCACCGAGTTCAGGACCTGCGCCAGGGAGGCCTCCGAGCCGCTGAGCGAGAACCGCGTCCAGTGCATGGCGCCGACCGCCGCGAGCCCGACCAGCACGTAGAGCGCCGTCACGACGGCCAGCGAGAGGATGATCGCCAGGGGCAGGTCGCGGCGCGGGTTCCTGGCCTCCTCCCCGGCGGTGGAGGCGGCGTCGAAGCCGATGTAGGAGAAGAACACCTTGGAGCCCGCCGCGCTGATGCCCGCCCAACCCATCGGCGCGAACGGGGACATGTTGCCCGACCGGAACGCCGTGAAGGCGATCGCGCAGAAGAACAGCAGCACGCCGATCTTGAGGAAGACCATGACCGTGTTCGCGGCGGCGCTCTCGGAGGTGCCGCGCAGCAGCAGCGCCGTGGCGAACAGCACCACGATCACCGCGGGGACGTTGACGAGGCCGCCCTCCCCCGGCGGGTTGCTGATCTGCGCCGGGATCGTGAAGCCCGCGGCGCCGTCGAGGAAGGCGTTGAGGTAGGAGCCCCAGCCGACCGCCACGGCCGACACCGACACGGCGTACTCCAGCAGCAGGCACCAGCCGCAGACCCAGGCGACGAGCTCGCCCAGCGTCGCGTACGCGTAGGAGTAGGACGAGCCGGAGACGGGGATCGTCCCGGCCAGCTCGGCGTACGACAGCGCCGAGAACAGGGCGGTGACGGCGGCGAGGACGAACGACAGCACGACCGCGGGCCCGGCCAGCGGGACCGCCTCGCCGAGGACGACGAAGATGCCGGTGCCGAGGGTCGCGCCGACGCTGAACAGGGTGAGCTGCAGCAGGCTCATCGTGCGCCTCAGCTCGCCGCCCTCGCCGTGCCCGCCCTCGGCGACGATCAGGTCGACGGGCTTGGTCCGCAGCAGGCTCCGCGCGAAGGTCTGCGGCGCGGTCCCGGTGCTCACAGCGTGCTCGCCAGCGGCCACGTGGCGTTGGGGGTGACGATCGTCCCCGCGGTCCCCTCCAGGATGCGCTCGCACTGGTCGAGCGTCCCGATCGCGGCCATGTCGCCCGTCCGCTCGACGAAGCTCACAGCCGCCTCGACCTTCGGGCCCATCGACCCGGCCGGGAAGTCCTCGCCGCGCAGCTCGTACGGCGTCGTGTGGGCGATCTCCTGCGCGTCCGGCGTGCCGAAGCCGCGCATCACGCGGGGCACGTCGGTGAGGATGAGCAGCGCGTCGGCGTCCATGCTCTCGGCGAGGACGGCCGCGGTGAGGTCCTTGTCGACCACCGCCTCGACGCCCTCCAGGCGCCCCACGTCGTTGCGGAAGACCGGGATGCCGCCGCCGCCCGCGCACACCACCACCGTGCCGAGCCGGACCAGCTCCCTGATCAGCCGCGTCTCGATCACCCGCTGCGGCCGCGGGGAGGGCACCACGCGGCGCCAGCGGTCCCCGTCGGGCCGGACGGTCCAGCCGTACTCGGCGGCGAGCTTCTCGGCCTCCTCCCGCTCGTAGACCTGGCCGACGAACTTGGTGGGGTTCTCGAACGCCGGGTCCACCGCCGACACCAGCGTCTGGTTGATCATCGCCATCACCTGGCGGCCGGGCAGCGCGTTCTGCAGCGACTGGAGCATCCAGTAGCCGATCATGCCCTGGGTCTCGGCGCCGATCGTGTCCAGCGGGTAGGGCCGGGTCAGGTTCGGGTCGTTGACGCTCTCCAGCGCCAGCACCCCCACCTGCGGCCCGTTCCCGTGCGTGATGATCAGCTCGTGCCGCTCGGCCAGCGGCGCCAGCGACCGCACGGCCCGGTCGACGTTGCCGCGCTGGAGCTCGGCGTCGGGCGTCTCCCCCCGCTTGACCAGCGCGTTCCCTCCGAGCGCGACGACCACGCGCATGCGTCCTCCCCCTCCCCGGCGGTCCCGGCTCAGCCGAGCGTCGCCACCATGACCGCCTTGATCGTGTGCATCCGGTTCTCGGCCTCGTCGAAGACGACGGACGCCTCGGACTCGAACACCTCGTCGGTGACCTCGAGGGCGTCCAGGCCGGTCCTGCGGTAGATCTCCTCGCCCACGGCGGTCCCCCGGTCGTGGAAGGCCGGCAGGCAGTGCATGAACCTGGCGGCGGGGTTGCCGGTGGCGCGCATGACCTCGGCGTTGACCTGGTAGGGCGTGAGCAGCGCGATCCGCTCGTCCCACACCTCCGCCGGCTCGCCCATCGACACCCACACGTCGGTGATGACGAAGTCGGCGCCGCGCACGCCGTCCGCGACGTCCTCGGTGAGGGTGATGCGCGCGCCCGTCCCTGCCGCGACCGCGCGGGACGGCCCGAGGACCGCCTCCTCGTCGGGCCAGAGGGCGCGGGGGGCGACGATGCGGACGTCCATGCCGAGCAGCGCCCCGGCCGCCACGTAGGAGTGCCCCATGTTGTTGCGCGCGTCGCCCAGGTACGCGTAGGCGACCTGGTGCAGCGGCCTGCCCCTGTGCTCGCGCATGGTGAGCATGTCGGCGAGCATCTGCGTCGGGTGCCACTCGTCGGTCAGGCCGTTCCACACCGGGACGCCCGCGTGCTCGGCCAGTTCCTCGACGCGCCGCTGGGCGGAGCCCCGGTACTCGATGCCGTCGTACATCCGCCCGAGGACGCGCGCCGTGTCCTTGATCGATTCTTTGTGGCCGATCTGCGTCCCGCCGGGGTCGAGGTAGGTGACGTGGGCGCCCTGGTCGTGCGCGGCGACCTCGAACGCGCAGCGGGTGCGGGTGGAGGGCTTCTCGAAGACGAGCGCGATGTTCCTGCCCGCCAGCGCCCGCGTCTCCGTCCCGCCGCGCTTGGCGGCCTTCAGGTCGGCCGCCAGGTCGATGAGGTACGCGAACTCCTCCGGCGTGAAGTCGAGCTCCCTGAGCAGGCTGCGCCCGCGCAGATCGGGCGCCATCAGGCGTCCCGGACGAGCGGGCAGCTCATGCAGCGCGGCCCCCCGCGGCCCCGGCCGAGCTCGCTTCCCCGGATCGTGATGACCTCGACGCCGTTGCGGGCGAGGTGGTTGTTGCTCGTGGCGTTGCGCTCGTAGGCGATCACCACGCCGGGCGCGACGGCCAGGACGTTCGCGCCGTCGTCCCACTGCTCGCGCTCGGCGGCGAACACGTCCTGGGTCGGGGAGAGCACCTTGATGTCGTCCAGCCCGAGCGCGGCGGCGACGGCCCGGTGCATGTCCTCCGCCGGATGATCCGTGATCTTGAGTTCCTTCTCGTTGTCGCCGGGCTCCACGGTGTGGGACGGCAGCATGCCCATCCCCCCGTACTTGGTGAACACGCCGTGGTCGACCATCGTCATGACCGTGTCCAGGTGCATGAACGCCCGCTTGCGCGGCATCCGCAGGGCGACGATCCGGTCGCAGGACCCCGCGGCGAACAGCGACTGGGCCAGCATCTCCACGGCCTGCGGCTGCGTGCGCTCGCTCATCCCGACCAGCACACCGCCGTTGCCGAGGACGAGCACGTCGCCGCCCTCCAGCGTCGCCGGCGCCATCGCGGTGCCGCGGTTCCACACGTGGTAGCCGCCCTCGGCGGGCCGGTCGTACCCGGCCGCGAACAGCGGATGCCAGCGGTAGATCGCCTCCATGTTCACCGTCTCGCGCATCCGGGCCTTCATGCGCATCGTGTTGATCGAGACGCCGTCGTAGATCCAGCAGGACGTGTCGCGGGTGAACAGGTGGTTGGGCAGCGGCGGCAGGACGAACCCGTCCATGCCGATCGAGTGGAACGCGATCGACGCCGGCTCGGGCATCCGCTCCAGCATCTCCCGCTTGGTGATGCCCCCGATCAGGAACGCGGCCAGCTCCGCGACGTCCATGGCGTCGAAGCAGTTGCGGATGGCGTCGGTGGCCAGCGGGCCGAACCAGTGCGGGTCGACCACCCGGTCGAGGATGTGCCGGCGCGCCTCGGGGATCGTGACGGTCTCGCCCAGCAGGTCGATCAGCAGGTGCGTGCGCACGCCCTGGGCGCGCAGGACGTCCTCGAACTCCTCGTGCTCCTCCACCGCCCGCCTGACCCACAGCACGTCGTCGAACAGCAGCCCGGCTGCGTTGGAGGGGGTGAGCCGCTTGAGCGACAGCTCGGGCCGGTGCAGCAGCACCTCGCGGAGCCGCCCGACCTCCGAATCGACGCGGAACGCCATCCCCACCTCCCCGGAGCACGGCCACGGCGCCGCGACTCCCCCAGATCGCGGATTCCCCGGGGCGCGGCGGCGAAACTAGATCGACTTCCACCGGCCGGCTTTACCGCGAGTTCACGCTGGGAGGGCCGGGACCGGGCGCGGAGCTGTCGCGCCCCGGACCTAAACTCGTCACCATGACACCCCCCGGAGACGGCGCGGTCGAACTGCGCTCCCTCGCCAAGCGCTACGGCGCGGTGACGGCCGTGGACGGCCTGTCGCTCAGCGCCGCCCGGGGCGCGGTCACCGCGCTGCTCGGCCCGAACGGCGCCGGCAAGACCACCACCATCGAGATCTGCGAGGGGTTCCGGCGGGCCGACGCGGGCACCGTCCGCGTCCTCGGGCTGGACCCCGCCGCCGACGGGCGCGCCCTGCGCCCGCGGGTCGGGGTGATGCCGCAGTCCGGCGGCGTGCCGGGCACCGCCCGGGCCGGCGAGTTCCTGCGGCTCGTCGCCTCGTTCCACACCGCGCCGCTCGACGCCTCCGCCCTGCTGGAGCGGCTCGGCCTCACCACGCACGCCCGCACCCCGTTCCGGCGCATGTCGGGCGGGCAGCAGCAGCGGCTCTCCCTCGCCGTCGCCGTGGTCGGGCGGCCCGAGCTGGTCTTCCTCGACGAGCCCACCACCGGGCTCGACCCGCAGGCCAGGCACGCCACCTGGGAGCTGATCGGCGAGCTGCGCGCGGCCGGGGTGTCGGTCGTGCTCACCACGCACAACATGGAGGAGGCCGAGCGCCTCTCCGACCACGTCGTGATCGTCGACGGCGGCAGGGTCGTCGCGCAGGGCGCCCCCGAGGAGCTGACCGGCGCCGAGCGCCAGCTGCGCTTCCGCGCCCGTCCCGGCCTCGGCCTGGAGGAGCTGCTCGCGGCCCTGCCCGCCGGGAGCGCCGCCAAGGAGTCGCCGGCCGGGCACTACCTGATCGAGGCCGACGTCCGGCCCGAGCTGCTGGCCACGGTCACCGCCTGGTGCGCCTCGCACGGCGTCATGACCGAGGACCTGCGGATCGAGCGGCGCACGCTGGAGGACGTCTTCCTGGAACTCACCGGACGGGAGCTGCGCTCGTGACCGCCCCACTGGACCTCGCCCCCGCGCCGGGCGCCGCGCCGCTGCCGCGGATGATCCTCTCCCAGGCGGGCTACGAGTTCCGCGCCGTGCTGCGCAACGGCGAGCAGCTGCTGCTCACGCTGATCATCCCGGTGGTGCTGCTCGCGCTGTTCAGCGCCACCGACCTCGTCGATCTCGGCGCGGGCCGCCGCGTCGACTTCCTCGCCCCGGGCGTCCTCGCCCTCGCGGTGATGTCCACCGCGTTCACCGGCCAGGCCATCGGCACCGGCTTCGAGCGGCGCTACGGCGTCCTCAAGCGGCTCGGCGCGACCCCGCTGCCGCGCGGCGGGCTCATCGCCGCCAAGACGCTCAGCGTGGTCGCGGTCGAGGCCGTGCAGGCCGCGGTCGTCTGCGCGGTGGCGCTGGCGCTCGGCTGGCACCCGCACGGCGACCCCGCCTCGGTGGTCGTCCTGCTGGCGCTCGGCACCGCCGCGTTCAGCGGGTTCGGGCTGCTCATGGCCGGGACGCTGCGCGCCGAGGCCACCCTCGCCGCCGCCAACCTCGTCTACATCCTGCTGCTGGCCCTCGGCGGCGTCGTCTTCCCGCTCGACCGCTTCCCCGGTGGGGTGCGGTCCGCCCTGGAGCTGCTGCCGATCTCGGCGCTCTCCGAGGGGCTGCGCCAGGTCCTCCAGCACGGCGCCGCCTTCCCCGGCAAGCCGCTGGCGGTCCTCGCCGTGTGGGCCGCCGCCGGCCTCGTCCTGGCCGCCCGCTTCTTCAGGTGGGAGTAGCCATGGCCCTCTCCGAAGCTCCCGGTTCGTTCGGCGGCGCGTCCCGGCCCGCCCGGCCCGCCTGGGCACGGGCGCTGCCGGCGCGGAGGCTGTCGCTCGGGTCGGTGCCGCCGCCCGCGCTGATCCTGATGGGCATCATCTCCCTCCAGGTCGGCGCGGGCCTGGCCAAGCACATGTTCGACCGGCTGCCGCCGAGCGCCATCGTGACGATGCGGCTGCTGACCTCGGCGGTCGTGCTGGGGTTCCTGACCCGCAAGGCGCTGCGGACCGTCCTGCGCGACCACTCGCGCTCCAGCCTCGCGATCGCCGCGGGCTTCGGGCTGGCGCTGGCGCTGATGAACTACTCGATCTACCAGTCGTTCTCGCGGATCCCGCTGGGCGTCGCCGTCACGATCGAGTTCCTCGGGCCGCTCCTGGTCTCGATCATCGCCTCCCGGCGCCCCCGCGACGCGCTGTGGGTGGTGCTGGCGGGGGCCGGCGTCGTCCTGCTCGCCCGGGGAGGCAGCGGCGCCCTCGACCCGGTCGGCATCGCGTTCGCGCTGCTGGCGGGGGCGTGCTGGGCGGGCTACATCGTCCTCACCGCCGCGACCGGCCAGCGGTTCCCCGGCTCCACCGGCCTCGCGCTCGCCAGCGTCGTCGGGACCGTGGCGATCCTTCCGCTCGGCGTGGCGTCCGCGGGCACCGCCCTGCTGGACCCGCGCCTGCTGCTGATCGGCCTCGGCGTGGGGCTGCTGTCGTCGGTGATCCCGTACTCGCTCGAGCTGGAGGCGCTGCGGCGGATGCCCGCCCGCGTCTTCGGGATCCTCATGAGCCTGGAGCCCGCCGTGGCGGCGCTCGTCGGGGTGGCGCTGCTCGGCGAGATCCTCACGGCGCGCCAGTGGGTGGCGATCTGCTGCGTGATCGTCGCGTGCGCGGGCGCGACCCGGAGCCAGAAGGAGCCGCCCGAGGCGCCGGAGGCCTGAGCGGTGGCGGCCCCGTGTGGCAGCGTGGAAGGATCGGGACGTCGCGATCATCGAGCAGGAGAGGAGCCGCCGTGATCGGCCGGAGCGAGGACCAGGGGATTCCGCCCGAGTTCTTCGAGGCGGGGTCGGCGTCGTTCGTCGACTTCCTGCGCCTGCACTCCCCTGAGCTGCTGCCCGTCAACCGGGTGCCCGAGGGGGACGCGCCCGAGCTGCCGCACGGGACGACGGTCCTGGCGCTGACGTTCCCGGGCGGCGTGATGATGGCCGGAGACCGGCGCGCCACCCAGGGCCACCGCATCGCCTACCGCGAGCTCGACAAGGTGCAGCGCGCCGACGAGTACTCCGCCGTCGCCTTCGCGGGAACCGTCGGGCTGGCGCTGGAGATGGTCCGGCTGTTCCAGGTGGAGCTGGAGCACTACGAGAAGATGGAGACCGTCCCGCTGTCGCTGCCGGGCAAGGCCCGCCGCCTCGGCGCCGTGATCCAGGCCAACCTCGCGCAGGCCCTGCAGGGGCTCGCGGTCGTCCCGCTGTTCGCGGGCCTCGACCCCGACTCCGGCGAGGCGCGGATCTACACCTACGACATCACGGGCGCCCCTCAGGAGGCCCGCGGCTTCCACGCGGACGGCTCCGGCTCCCCCTACGCCGCCGGCGCGCTGAAGAAGCTCTACCGCGATGACCTGTCCCTGGAGGACGCCGCCACCGTGTGCGTCCAGGCGCTCTACGACGCGGCCGACGACGACAGCGCAACCGGCGGCCCCGACCCGACCCGGCGCATCTACCCGACGATCGCGGTCGTCACGGCCGACGGCTACCGGCGGCTGCCCGACGAGCAGGTGGCGGCGATCGCCGACGAGGTCGTGCGGGGCCGGACCGAGCGGCCCGGCGGGCCCGTCGCGCCCCTGCGCTGAGCGCCCGAAACCGTCGTACCCGGCTTCTAGACTCGGCCCATGGCACGGGCGAACGACGAGGCTGCGGCCCTCATCCAGGAACTGGCCGATCTGCTGGCCATCACGGGCGGCGACGCCTTCAAGATCAGGGCGTACGAGAAGGCGGCGCGGGCGGTCGCGGGCCACCCGGGCGACATCGCCGGCCTCGACCTGGCCGGGCTGCGGCGGATCCCGGGGGTGGGCGACGCGATCGCCAAGAAGCTCCTCGACTACAACACCACCGGCACGATCCGGCAGGTCGAGGAGCTGCGCACGCAGATCCCGGCCGGGGTCCGCGCCCTGACCGCCATCCCCACGCTCGGCCCGAAGAAGGCCCTCGCCGTCTACGAGGCGCTCGGCGTCTCCTCGGTCGACGAGCTGGCCGCCGCCGTCGAGGAGGGACGGCTCCGCGGGCTCAAGGGCTTCGGCGCCAAGACCGAGGAGAACATCCTCCACGGCATCGAGCTGATGCGCGGATCCGGCGAGCGCGTCCTGGTCGACGCGGCGGCGGGCGTCGCCGACGAGATCGTCGCCGCCCTGTCCGCGCTGCCCCAGGTGGAGCGCTGCGCCCACGCCGGCTCGCTGCGCCGGATGCGCGAGACGATCGGCGACGTCGACGTGCTGGCCGCCTCCCGCGACCCGCGTCCGGTCATGGCGGCGTTCACCGCGCTCCCGTTCGTCGCGGAGGTCATCGCGGGCGGCGACAAGAAGACCTCGATCCGCACCGCCCGGGGCCTGCAGGTCGATCTGCGCGTCGTCCCGCCCGAGTCGTGGGGCGCCGCGCTCCAGTACTTCACCGGCTCCCAGGCCCACAACATCCGCACCCGCGAGATCGCCGTGAAGGCCGGGCTCAGGCTCTCGGAGTACGGGCTGTTCGACGCCCGCACCGACGAGCTGATCGTGTCCGCCACCGAGGAGGAGGTCTACGAGCGCCTCGGCCTGCCCTGGGTACACCCCGCCCTCCGGGAGGACGCCGGCGAGATCGAGGCGGCGCTGAGGGACGAGCTGCCCCGCCTGGTGACCGTCGAGGACCTGCGCGGCGACCTGCACAGCCACACCGACCTGACCGACGGCATCGCCTCACTGGAGGACATGGCCGCCGCCGCGCGGGACCGCGGCCTGGAGTACTACGCGATCACCGACCACGCGCCGAACCTGGTCATGCAGCGCATGACCGACGAGAAGATGCTCGCCCAGCGCGAGCGGATCGCCGAGCTGCGGGATCGGTTCCCCGGCCTCACGCTCCTGCACGGCACCGAGCTCAACATCGACCCCGACGGCGGCGTCGACTGGGACGCCGACTTCCTGTCCGGCTTCGACGTCTGCGTCGCCTCCGTCCACTCCCACTTCACGCAGGACGAGGCGAGCATGACGCGGCGGCTCGTCCGCGCGTGCGAGAACCCCCACGTCCACGTGATCGGGCACCCCACCGCCCGCAGCATCGGCCGCCGGGCGCCGGTGAACGCCGACTGGGACGAGGTGTTCCGCGCCGCCGCCCGCACCGGCACCGCGATGGAGATCGACTCCTTCCCCGACCGCCTCGACCTGCCCGCCGACCTGGTCCGGCGCGCGAAGCGGTTCGGCGTGAAGTTCGCCGTCGACACCGACGCCCACTCGGTCGGCCACCACCGCAACATCCGCTACGGCGTCGGCACCGCCCAGCGGGGCTGGCTGACCCCCGACGACGTCATCAACACCTGGCCGCTGGAGCGTCTGCGCGCGTTCCTGCGCAAGACCTGAGCGCGGGTCAGGCGGGCTGGGGCGCCTCGGCGGGCCGCGGGGCCGCCGGGGCCGGAGCCTCGGCGGCGGGGACGGGGCCCCGGTCGCGCAGCGCGAAGAACAGGCGGAACGCCGCGATCCACATCAGCACCGCGCCGAGCATGTGCAGCAGCACCAGGCCGGCGGGGACGCCGAGGAAGTACTGGACGTAGCCGACGGCGCCCTGCAGCACGATCAGCCCGGCCAGCTCGTGGGCGCGGCGGCGGGCGGCGGCGGGCGCGCCCGTGCGGTGCAGGGCCACGATGGCGAGCGCCGTCAGCGCGATGGTGAGCCAGGCCAGCTCGCCGTGGATCCGGGCGACGTCGGTGATGTCGAAGCCGTAGCGGCGCGACTCGGCGTCGCCCGCGTGCGGGCCGGTGCCGGTGACGACCGTGCCCGCGACGAGCACGGCGGCGCACGAGACCAGCAGCGCGGCGGCGAGGCGGCGCGTCCAGGGCCCGGCGAGCGGCCGGGGCGGCGCGTCGCCCTCCCCCGCGCGGACCCAGAGCGCGACGCAGAACACCAGCAGGGCCGGCGAGACCAGGAAGTGCAGCGAGACGGCCGCCGGGTGCAGCTTGGTCAGCACGACGATGCCGCCGATGACCGCCTGGGCGACCACGCTCATCGGCTGGGCCAGCGCCCACAGCACCAGGCTCCGGCGGCGCGGCCGCAGCCGCAGCGCGGCGACGAACACCAGCACGCCGACGCCCAGCACCACGAAGGTGATCAGCCGGTTGCCGAACTCGATCGACATGTTGAGGACGTGGTGCTCGGGGTTGTGGGTCGGCACGAGGCTGTCGCCGGAGCAGCGCGGCCAGTCGGGGCAGCCGAGCCCGGACTTGGTGACGCGGACGGCGCCGCCGCTGACGACGATCACCACGTTGCCGATGACGCCGATCAGCGCGAGCAGCCGCAGGGACCCGGGCGTCGGGCGCCACACGGCGTTCCAGGTCCGGATCAGGAGGTTGGACGACTCTCGCTCTGCCACGGCACCAATCGTATGGCCGGGTCTCCGTGGCCGTGACCCGGCCCCCGCCCACGCGCGCGCCG
Organism: Actinomadura sp. NPDC000929; assembly: GCF_040492065.1. NCBI lineage: Bacteria > Bacillati > Actinomycetota > Actinomycetes > Streptosporangiales > Thermomonosporaceae > Actinomadura > Actinomadura sp. NPDC000929. The sequence continues at coordinate 21,808 of NZ_JBEUPA010000070.1, forward strand.
CTCCGGCAGCGTCCGCGGGTCAGGCGCCGTACGGGCCGGGCGGCTGCGGCGGCAGGAATCCCGACGGGCCCTGCCGCGCCCACGGCGGCCCGGCCTGGATGCCCGCCCCGGGCCGCGGCGGGGTGCGCAGGAACGCCTGCCTGGCCAGCGACATCAGTGCGAGCAGCGAGTCGCGGCGGGCCACGAACCAGCGCTGGTCGGCGACGCCCCGGTCGGCGCGCTTGTGCAGCAGCGCCAGCTCCGTCGCGGCGAGCTGGTAGTCGACCATGGCGCGTCCGGCGGGCGCGCCGCCGACCGAGCGGGCCCAGCGGCGGGCGGCGCGGCGCGAGGGGATGGAGCGCAGCATCCGCACGTCCTGCGGCGTCACCAGGCCCGTCCCCGCGTACATCGGCAGGTAGGTCTCGATGCGGCGCACGGTGCCGCGCCGCTCGACGAACACGATGACGATCAGCGCCACCAGGACGCAGAAGTCCAGCAGGTAGACGATGCCGAGGCCGCCGAGCCCGAACGCGGCTGCGCCGTTCCACAGCCCGTGCAGCACCATCGCGCCGAGCAGCCCGGCGAGCGGCGCGACGATCTGGCCGCGCCGGTGGGTGGCGGCGTAGGCGACGCCGAGACCGGTCATCGAGGTGAACAGCGGGTGGCTGAGCGGGGCGATCAGGCCGCGCAGGACGAACACCGCCTGGAGCTGCTGCGCGCCGCCGTCCTCGAACGCCCGCGTGTAGTAGGTGACGTTCTCCATCATGGCGAAGCCGAGCCCGACCATGGCCGCGTACATGATCCCGTCGGCGAACCCGTCGATCTCGTTGCGGCGGAACCACAGCATGCCGAACAGGACGGCGCCCTTCAGCGACTCCTCGATGATCGGCGCGCCGACGGCGGCGCTGACGAAGTGGCCCTCCGTCTCGCCGAAGATGGGCACGGTCACGTACAGCATCCCGGCGGTGTTGAGCACGAGGGCGCCCAGCACGGCGACCCCCGCGCCCCACATGAACGAGAAGGCGAGGGCGCGCGGCGGCTCGGGCTCCAGCCGGTCGAGGGTGAGGGCCAGGGCGATCAGCACCGGGATCGGCAGGATCGCGAGGATCACCCCGACCCAGAACCCGGCCCCGCCGAGAGCGGCGTCCGTGCCGAGCGCGACGAGGGCGCACAGCCCCGACACGGTCATGCCGAGGATCAGGCCGACCGGAGGCCGCCCGGGGACACGGCCTTCGAGCACCGCCTTGGGATCCATGCTCGCCATACCGCGAAGCGTAACGGCAGGTCGCACCGATCCGCGAAAGCGCGCCTATCGGTACGGCGCCGGGGTAGAGCGCCGGGTCAGTACAGGAGCGGGTCGACCGCCACGGCGGTGAACAGCAGCGCCAGGTAGACGTTCGACAGGTGGAAGAAGCGCATCGGGCGCAGGTGGACGCCGGTGACCCCGGCGCGCACGGCCTTCAGCAGCCGGTGCCCCTCCGCCAGGAAGACCAGGCCGAGCACCACGGCGACGGCGCCGTACACCGGGCCCATCCCGGCGACGGGCCACAGCAGCAGCGAGCAGGCGACGGTCGCGTAGGTGTACACGAGGCTCTCGACGACGACGCGGCGCTCGGACGCCACGACCGGCAGCATCGGGACCTTGGCGACGGCGTAGTCCTCGCGATAGCGCATCGCGAGCGTCCAGGTGTGCGGGGGCGTCCACAGGAACACCACGCCGAACAGGACGAGCGGCGTCCAGGCGACGCCGCCGGTGACGGCGGCCCAGCCGATGAGGACGGGCATGCACCCGGCGATGCCGCCCCACACGACGTTCTGCGAGGTGCGCCGCTTGAGCAGCAGCGAGTAGACGAAGACGTAGAACAGGATCGCGAACAGCGAGCCGGCCGCGGCGACCGGGTTGACCGTGAGCAGGAACCCGGCTGTGGACAGCACGGCGAGCGTCACCCCGAAGACCAGGGCGCGGGCCGGGGTGACCTGGTGGCGGGCCAGCGGGCGGCGCCGGGTGCGGCGCATCTTGGCGTCGATGTCGCGGTCGATGTAGCAGTTGATCGCGTTGGCGGCGCCGGCGGACATGGTGCCGAACGCCAGCGTCAGCAGCACGGTGGACAGCGGCGGCACGCCCCGGTCCGCCAGGAACATCACCGGGATGGTCGTGATCAGGAGCAGTTCGATCACGCGCGGCTTGGTCAGCGCCACGTAGGCGCGCACGCTGGCGCCCGGCGCGCGCCGAGCGGTCCGCTCGGCGGGAGGCGGCGCGAGCGGGGACGCGGGCGCCTCCGGCACCTGCTCGTCCAGGTCGATCCCGCGCTTGTTACTGAGCACCGTCACAATCGGGTCCACGTCTGACTAGGGATGAGAAATCGGTACCACCCTGGCGGTGCCCCGCGATCGGGCCGGCCTCGGCTGGGTGCGACTTCGGCTGGGTCGTCTTGCCGCGGCCGCTGGCGTCAGCCGCGCAATCACTGTAGTCCGCCCCCCGCGGGGGCCGCGCACCGGGTCGCCGGACGCGCCGCGGGCGATGACCGAACGCCCCGCGAGCGATGCCCGGACGCTCCGCGGGCGCGAGCCGGACGCGCCGCGGACGGGATGCCCGCCGCAACCGCCCGGAGCCGGGGCGACCTCGGATCACCCGCCGGATCACCCGCGCGGGGGGTTAGTCCGCCGGGCGTTCGGGCAAGGGTGCATGAAGCGTCGCGGCCCGGGCCCGGCGCAGCGGTCCTCCGCCCCCGCCTGCGACCGCCCTCCCGCGCGATAGGCTCGCGGCTGGGCGCGGGCTTGATCTTCGCGACCGCGCCCGTGCGGCCGTGCGGGGCGGGGGAAGAGGCGCCGCACCGCCGGGCGTTGTCCTGTGTGGGGGTCGTCTGCGGGGCCGCCGGCGCACAACATTACAGAGTGGTTCTTTGACATCGGTTCGAGAGGAGCCTGGCGTTTCCGTGAGCAGGGACAACAGCACGTTTGAGTGGTCCGACCAGGACCGGCGCGCGGTGGACGTGATCCGCGCCCTCGCCATGGACGCGGTCGAGGAGGCGGGCTCCGGTCACCCAGGCACGGCGATGAGCCTCGCGCCGGCCGCCTACCTTCTCTTCCAGCGGTTCCTGCGGCACGACCCGACGGACCCGCACTGGGCCGGGCGGGACAGGTTCGTGTTGTCCTGCGGCCATTCCAGCCTGACCCTCTACATCCAGCTGTACCTGTCGGGCTACCCGATGACGCTGGACGACCTGAAGTCCCTCCGCAAGTGGGGCAGCCTCACGCCCGGCCACCCCGAGCACGGGCACACCGCGGGCGTTGAGACCACCACCGGCCCCCTTGGGCAGGGCATCGCCAACGCCGTGGGCATGGCGATGGCGGCCCGCCGCGAGCGCGGCCTGTTCGACCCGGACGCGCCCGAGGGCGAGTCCCCCTTCGACCACACCGTCTGGGCGTTCGCGTCCGACGGCGACATCGAGGAGGGCATCAGCCACGAGGCGAGCGCGCTGGCGGCGCACCAGCGCCTCGGCAACCTGGTCCTCCTCTACGACGACAACCACATCTCGATCGAGGACGACACCGCGATCGCGCTGTCGGAGGACGTGCGCGCCCGTTACGCGGCCTACGGCTGGGACGTCCACCACGTCGACTGGACGCAGGACGGCGACTACGAGGAGAACGTCGCCGCGCTGGCGAAGGCGTTCGCCGCGGCCAAGGCCGACACGTCCCGCCCGTCCTTCATCGCGCTCCGCACGATCATCGGCTGGCCGGCGCCGAACAAGAAGAACACCGGCAAGATCCACGGTTCGGCGCTCGGCGCCGACGAGGTCGCCGCGACCAAGCAGATCCTCGGCATGGACCCGGCCGAGAGCTTCCAGGTCCCCGAGGACGTGCTGGCCCACGCCCGCGCCGTGTCCGACCGGGGCCGCGCGGACCACGCCGAGTGGAGCAAGGCGTTCGAGGCGTGGCGCTCCGCGAACCCCGAGCGGGCCGCGGAGTTCGACCGGATCTCCTCGCGGACGCTGCCGGCCGGCTGGGAGAGCGCGCTGCCGGAGTTCGAGGCGGGCAAGTCCATCGCGACCCGCGCGGCGTCCGGCGAGGTGCTGGCGTCGCTGGCGCCGGTGCTGCCGGAACTGTGGGGCGGCTCGGCCGACCTCGCGGAGAGCAACAACACGACGATGAAGGGCGAGCCGTCCTTCATCCCGGAGGAGTTCCAGACCAAGGAGTTCCCCGGCCACCGCTACGGCCGCACGCTGCACTTCGGCGTCCGCGAGCACGCGATGGCCGCGATCTGCAACGGCATCGCGCTGCATGGCGGCACCCGCCCCTACGGCGGCACGTTCCTGATCTTCAGTGACTACATGCGCCCGGCGGTCCGGCTGGCGGCGCTGATGAAGCTGCCGGTCACCTTCGTCTGGACGCACGACTCGATCGGGCTCGGCGAGGACGGCCCGACCCACCAGCCCGTCGAGCACCTGTGGGCGCTGCGGGCGATCCCGGGCCTGGACGTCGTCCGTCCCGCCGACGCCAACGAGACCGCGGTGGCGTGGCGGACGATCCTGCAGCACACCGACCGCCCGGCCGGCCTGGCGCTGACCCGGCAGAAGCTGGCGACGCTGGAGCGCGGCGGCGAGATCGCCTCCGCCGAGGGCGCGGCCAAGGGCGGCTACGTGCTGGCCGACGCCGACGGCGGGCGGCCCGAGGTGATCCTCATCGCGACCGGCAGCGAGGTGGAGCTGGCGCTGCAGGCGCGCACGACGCTGCAGTCCGAGGGCACCCCGACCCGCGTGGTGTCGATGCCGTGCGTGGAGTGGTTCGAGCAGCAGAGCGACGCCTACCGGCAGGAGGTGCTGCCGCCGGGCGTGCGCGCCCGGGTGTCGGTCGAGGCCGGCGTGGCGCTCGGCTGGCGCGGCTACGTCGGCGACGCCGGCGAGTCGGTGAGCCTGGAGCACTTCGGCGCCTCGGCCGACTACAAGACCCTGTTCCTGCAGTTCGGCATCACGCCCGAGCGCGTGGTGGCGGCGGCCAAGGCCAGCCTCATCCGGGCCGGCGTGCGCCACGCGGGGCAGGGCGAGACGACCGGCAACTGAGTCACGGCCCGCGAGGCGGGCGGCGTCCGCGCACCCCCGCACGCCGCCCGCCCGCCCCGGCGGGGCGATGAAGACGACGACGAGGAGAAGAGCGATGAGCGACATTCTGAAGAAGCTCTCGGGCGAGGGCGTCTCGATCTGGCTGGACGACATCAGCCGGGAGCGGCTGCGCACGGGCAACCTGGCGGAGCTGGTCAAGGACAAGCACGTCGTCGGCGTCACGTCCAACCCGACGATCTTCGCGAAGGCGCTGAGCAAGGGCGACGCCTACGACGAGCAGGTCCGCGACCTCGCGGTGCGCGGCGTGGACGTCGAGGAGGCGGCCCGCGCCATCACCACCTACGACATCCGGTGGGGCTGCGACGTGCTGCGCCCGGTCTACGACCGGACCGAGGGCCTGGACGGCCGCGTGTCGATCGAGGTCGACCCGCGGGTGGCCCGCGACACCCGCCGCACGATCGCCGAGGCGCGGGCGCTGTGGTGGATGGTGGACCGGCCCAACCTGCTCATCAAGATCCCGGCGACGGAGGAGGGCCTGCCGGCGATCACGGCGGTGCTGGCCGAGGGCATCAGCGTGAACGTGACGCTGATCTTCTCGCTGGAGCGCTACGGCAAGGTCATCGACGCGTTCTTCGCCGGGCTGGAGAAGGCCCGGGAGAACGGCCACGACCTGTCGAAGATCGCCTCGGTGGCCTCGTTCTTCGTCAGCCGGGTGGACACCGAGATCGACAAGCGGCTCGACAAGATCGGCTCGGACGAGGCGAAGGCGCTGCGCTCCAAGGCGGGCCTCGCCAACGCCCGGCTCGCCTACGCGCTGTACGAGGAGAAGTCCGCCACCGATCGGTGGAAGGCGCTCAAGGACGCCGGGGCGCGCCCGCAGCGGCCGCTGTGGGCCTCGACCGGCGTGAAGGACCCCGACCTCAGCGACACCCTGTACGTGGACGAGCTGGTCGCGCCGGGCACGGTCAACACGATGCCGGAGGCGACGCTGGTGGCCGAGGCCGACCACGGCCAGGTCCGCGGCGACACCGTCCGGGGCGCCTATGACGACGCCCGCGCGCACATGGCGGCGCTGAAGGACGTCGGCGTCGACTACGACGACGTCGTGCGGGTGCTGGAGGAGGAGGGCGTCGAGAAGTTCGAGGCGTCCTGGACGGAGCTCCTCGACACCATCACCGGCGAGCTGGAGTCCAAGAAGGCCGGCGCGTGACGTCGGTGGTGACCGCCGGGGGGATCTCGGTCACCATCCGCGGCACCGTCGTCGACGAGAGCGAGACGGTCCTGGACCGTCTCGTCTCCGACGGCGTGCCCGGCTCGCTCGCGTCCCGCAACGCCAAGCTGTGGGGTCCGGACGCGGCCCCGCTCGCCGCCCGCCGGCTCGGCTGGCTGGGCCTGCCGGAGACCTCGCGTTACCTGTGCGACCGGCTGTCGGAGCTGGTGGGCGAGGTCCGCTCCGCCGGGCTCGACCGGATCGTGCTGGCGGCGTCCGGGGGTCCGGCGCTGGCGGCGGAGGCGATCTGCCGGACGGCGGGCGCGGACCTGACCGTCCTCGACACCACCGACCCGCACGAGGTGTCCGCCGTCCTGGCCGCCGGCCTGGACCGGACGCTCGTCGTCGTGGCGGACGAGGGCGTCGAGGCCGAATCGCTGCGGCGCGTCTTCGGGCGCGCCTTCTCCGAGGCCGGGCTGAAGGGCGCCGAGCTGGCCCGCCGGTTCGTCGTGGTCGCCGAAGAGGGCTCCGCCCTCCAGCAGGCGGCCCGCGACGTCGGGCACCACTTCGTCCCGGCCGAGGAGGACGTCGACGGCCGGTTCGGCGCGCTCGGCGCGCGGGCGCTGGTCCCGGCGGCGCTCGCGGGAGTGGACGTCGGGTCCCTGCTGGACGAGGCGTCCCGGCTCGCGGCGGTGCTGCGGCAGCCCTACGACAACCCGGCGCTGGCGCTCGGCGCGGCGCTGGCCTCCTCGGCGCTCGGCTCCCGCGACAAGCTGGTGATCGCCGACCTCGGGTCCGGCCTGGAGGGCTTCGCCGCGTGGGCGGAGCAGCTGGTCGCCGGGGCGATGGGCAAGGACGGCAAGGGTCTGCTCCCGGTCGCGGTGGAGGGCGTCGACGCGCCCGGCTTCGAGCTGACCGGCGACCTGCGGCGCGTCATCCTGGGCCGCCGCCCGGACGAGCCGGGCCCCGGGCGCGAGGCGGGGGTGAGCGTCGCCGGGCCGCTCGGCGGGCAGTTCCTGCTGTGGGAGTACGCGGTCGCGGTGGCGTGCCGGGTGATCGGGGTCGACCCGTTCACCGAGCCCGACGTCGGCGAGTCGCGGGAGAGCACGGCGGCGCTGCTGCGCTCGGAGGAGGGCGCCGCGCCGACGGTGGTGCACCGGCCCCCCGAGCTGGTCGAGGGCGCCGTCGAGATGCACGCCCCCGAGGACGCGCTGCGCGGCGCGCGGACCCTCACCGAGGCGCTGGACGTCCTGCTGGAGGACATCGAGGACGGCGGCTACCTCGCGCTCCTGGCCTACCTCGACCGGACCGCGGACGCCGCGGCGGCGGAGCTGCGGCCGCTGCTGGCGGCGCGGGCCGCCAAGGTCCGCCGCAATCCCGCCCCCGTCACCTTCGGCTGGGGGCCCCGCTGCCTGCACACGGCCGGGCAGTACCACAAGGGCGGCCCGGCGAACGGCGCGTTCCTGATGGTCACCGGTGCCGTCTCCGGCGACGTCCCCGTGCCGGGCAGGCCCTACAGCCTCGGCGAGCTGCAGCTCGCGCAGGCGTTCGGCGACCTGCGGGTGCTGCGGTCGCTCGGCCGTCCCGCCTTCCGGATCCACCTGCGCGACCGCGCCGAGGGACTCGACCGGCTCGCGGCCGCGCTGGGCTGACCGACCGGGTCCGGCCGCGTCGACTCACCGCGACCGGCCGGATCCGGGACGCGACCAAGAAGATCGATGGAGATGGTCGCGAATGCCCTTTCTCTCCTGAAACGATGGGGGCCGGGAGGGAACGGTGTCAGGATTCGACGTACTCACGCGCGGTGACGTGCTGGACTCGGCGCTGCAGGCGCGGGACTACCTCGTGAGCTGCGGCGTCCCCGGTGCGCTGGCCGCCAAGGACCCTCAGCTGTGGGGGCGGCGGGCGGTCGACCACAGCCGGCTGGGCTGGCTCGACCTGCCGTTCGCCTCCCGCGGGCTGCTGAACCAGGTCGGCGGGCTGGTGGCGGAGGCGCGGTACTCGGGCCTCGACCATGTGGTGCTGATCGGCGTCGGCGCGGAGAGCCTCGCCGCGCAGGCCGTCGTGGAGGCGCAGGCGCCCGCGATGGCGGGCGCCGGCGGCGCGGCCGAGCGGCCGTCCGGCGAGCTGACCGTGCTGGACGGCGGCGACACCGCCGCGCTCGCGTTCGCGATGGAGCGGCTCGACCGCACGCTGGTCGTGCTGGCCAGCAAGGCGGGCGTGTCCCTGGAGGGCGACGCCTACCGCCGGATCTTCGCGGCGGCGTTCCGGGAGCGGGGCCTGTCGGAGCGGGAGATCGCGAGCCGGTTCCTCGTCATCACCGACCACGGCAGCCCGCTGCACGACTTCGCCCGCCAGTGCGGCTACCGGATCGGGCTGACCGACCCCTACCTGCCCGGGCACTACGGCGCCCTGTCCGCCTACGGGCTCGTCCCCGCCGTGCTGGCGGGCGCGGACGCCGACCGGCTCCTGGAGGAGGCGGCGTCGCTCGTGCCGTCGCTGTCCAGGAACGAGGACAACCCGGGCCTGCTGCTCGGCGCCGTCATCGGCGGCTGCGCGCAACAGGGGCCGGGCGGCCTCGCCCGCGACAAGGTGCTGCTGCGCGAACCGGGCGGGCCGGGCGCGCTGAGCGCGTGGATCGCCCAGCTGCTCGCGGTCGGCACCGGCAAGCGGGGGCGCGGCGTGCTGGCCTTCGAGCCGCCCGGCGGCCGGGGCGACTTCCCCGACGTGCACGGCGTGTCGGTCAATCCGCGCTCGGCGGCGCAGGACGAGTCCGACACCTCGGTGTGGGCGCCGCTCGGCGCGCAGTTCCTGCTGTGGGAGTACGCGACGGCGGTCGCCGGGTGGCTGCTCGGCGTGAACCCGTTCGAGGCGGGCAGCGCGGTCGTCCAGGAAGCCGAGGACGACGCCGCCACGCTGCTGCGCACGGTCGCGACCGGGTCGCTCACGGCGGAGCGGCCGGTGTACGTCGAGGACGACATCGAGGTGCACGCCGACTTCCCGTGGCCGCCCGGCGCCGAGCTGCAGACCGTCCTCGGCGGCCTGGTCGCCTCGGTGCCGTCCGACGGCTACCTCGCGGTCATGACGTACCTGTCGGGCGACTTCTCCGGGCGCTACCTCGCGCCGTCGCTGGCCCGCGCGTCCGGGCGCCCCGTCGCCTACGGGCCGGGACCCGGCTACCCGCACGCCACGGGTCCGGTGCACAAGGACGGTCCGGGCAACGGCGCGTTCCTGATCATCACCGGCGATCCCGCGCCGGGCGACGCGCTGGCCGCGCACCCCGTCCCCGGGCGCCCCTACAGCCTGGCGCAGCTGCAGATCGCGCGCGCCCTCGGGGAGCTGCGGGCGCTGCGCGCGCGGCGGCTGCCGGTCATCCGGCTGCACCTGCGCAACCCGGTGGACGGCGCGGGACGGCTGATCGAGGCGGTCCGCGCGGTGGCGGGGGCGCGCAGACCGTGAGCTTCACCGCCGTCGTCTCGGGGGAGACGGCCATCACCGCTCGCGGTCCGCTGAAGGAGGCCGCCGAGCGGGTCCTGGGAAGGTTGTGGATCGACCAGGTGCCGGTCCGGCTCGCCTCGGAGGACGCGTCGCTGTGGCCGTCGGCGGCCACCGCCGGCGTGGAGGGCCGCCCGCTGTGCTGGCCTGGGCAGCCCGGTCCCGGCCGCGCGGTGTTGGAACGTGCCGAACAGCTGCGCGCGCGGGCCCGCGAGGACGGGCTGACCGACGTGGTGCTGCTCGGCGGCGGCGCCCCGGCCCGCGCCGCAGAGCTGATCGTCCGCGCCGGCGGAGCACCCGCGCCGGACGGCCGCGGCTCGCTGACGGTGCTGGACGGCCCCGACCCCGGGCCGCCGCTGCGCCTCAGGGAGGACCCGGAGCGGCTGAACCGGACGGCGTTCGTGGTGACCGGCGGCGACCCGGCCACCGAGGCGCTGCGCGAGGTGCTCGCGGAGGCGCTGCGGGAGGAGGGCCTGTCCCCCGCCGGGATCGCGCGGCGGTTCGTGACGGTCGCCGAGCCGCGCGCGGCGGCGGCCGGGCACGCGGCGGAGGCGGGGCACGCGCTGGTGGAGGCTCCGGCGCCCACCGCGTTCGGCGCGCTGTCCCCCTACGCGCTGGTGCCCGCGGCGCTCGCCGGCGCCGACGTCGGGGCGCTGCTGGAGGAGGCCACCGCCGTCCTGCCGTCGCTCACGCGGCCGGAGCACAATCCGGGGCTCGTGCTCGGCGCCATCCTCGGCGGAGCGGCCCGCGCCGGGCGGCGGACGGCCGTGCTCGGCGGCTACCCGGCGGCGCTGCCGGGCATCGCCGGATGGGCGGCGCTGCTGCTGCGGGAGGCGGCGGGCGGCCGGCTGGTGCCGGTCGTCCAGGACGGGGGCCTGCCGTTGCAGCCCGACGACGACCTGTTCCTGCTGACGTTCGACGGCCGCCCGCACCAGGACGACGCCACGGTCGCCGGGCCGCTCGCCGCGCAACTCGTCGTATGGGAGTACGCCGCCGCGGTGGCGTCCTACCTGCTGGAGGCCGACCCGCTGGCGGCGGCGGAACGGCCCGCCCCGATGACGCTGGACGACGGGACCGGCGAGCCGCTGTTCGCCGACGGCGACCCCGGCCAGGCGGTCGAGGCCCGCACGGCCGTCCCCGCGCTGGCCGGCGCGTCCGGGCTCACCGGGCTCACCGGGCTCACCGGGCTGCTGGACGCGCTGGCCGGTCGCGTCGGGCGGGGCGAGCACCTCGTGCTGGTCGCCCACCTCGACCCGGACGAGGCGCGCGGCCAGGGTGCGCAGGTGCGCCGGCTCGCCGCGCTGCTCGCCGCGCGCTGCGGGCGGCCGGTGCGGGTGGACTGGGGCACGCGGCCGCCCGCGACCGGAAATGATCACCCGGACGGATGCGTTTACCTTCTGGTGACCGGGAACGTCGTCCGCGACGTGCCGGTCCCCGGCCGGCACCACACGCTCGGCATGCTGCAGCTCGCGCGGGCGCTGGGGGACGCCCGCGACGCGTGCGCGGCGGGCCGCCCGGTGGTCCGGCTCCACCTGCAGAACCGCTGGGCGGGGCTGGCCCGGCTGCTCGACGCCGCCAGAGGAGACATATGAGCGCGCACACCGGGAACCGGCGAAGACCGTGGCCGGACAGGGGGCGATACCGAGTTGGGGCCCGCGATACGAGTTGGGGCAGGATGCTTGAAGCAGTAGTCGAAGAAGGCGCAGTGCGATCAGAGGGGGCCACGTGACCAACACAGCCAATCCGCTCCGCGACCCGCGGGACAAGCGCCTGCCGCGGGTGGCCGGGCCGTGCGTGCTCGTGCTGTTCGGTGTCACCGGGGACCTGTCGCGCAAGAAGCTCCTCCCGGCGATCTACGATCTGGCGAACCGGGGGCTGCTGCCGCCGGGCTTCTCCCTGGTGGGATTCGCTCGGCGCGACTGGGAGAACGAGGACTTCCGCCAGATCGCCTACGAGTCCGTCAAGGCCCACGCGCGGACCCCGTTCCGCGAGGACGTGTGGACGCACCTGATGGAGGGCATGCACTTCGTCCCCGGTGAGTTCAGCGACCCGGGCGCGTTCGACGCGCTGGCGATGGCGGTCAAGGAGCTGGACGAGAGCCGCGGCACCGGGGGCAACTACGCGTTCTACCTGTCGATCCCCCCGAAGTTCTTCCCGCAGGTCGTCGAGCAGCTGCAGCGCAGCGGCCTCGCCGACCGCAAGGAGGGCTCCTGGCGCCGGGTCGTCATCGAGAAGCCCTTCGGCCGCGACCTGAAGACCGCGGTGGAGCTGAACGACACCGTGCACCGCGTGTTCCCCGAGGAGGCGATCTTCCGGATCGACCACTACCTCGGCAAGGAGACGGTGCAGAACATCCTGGCCCTGCGGTTCGCCAACACGATGTTCGAGCCGATCTGGAACCGCTCCTTCGTCGACCACGTGCAGATCACGATGGCCGAGGACATCGGGATCGGCGGCCGGGCCGGGTACTACGACGGCATCGGCGCCGCCCGCGACGTCATCCAGAACCACCTGCTCCAGCTGCTGGCGCTCACCGCGATGGAGGAGCCGACCTCGTTCAGCGCCGACGCCGTCCGCGCCGAGAAGGCCAAGATCCTTTCCGCGGTGCGGGTGCGGGGCGACCTGGCCCAGTCGACGGCGCGCGGGCAGTACGCGGCGGGCTGGCAGGGCGGCGTGAGCGTCCGGGGGTACCTGGAGGAGGAGGGCATCCCCGCCGACTCGCGCACCGAGACCTACGCGGCGGTCAAGCTGGAGATCGACAACCGCCGCTGGGCGGGCGTCCCGTTCTACCTGCGCACCGGCAAGCGGCTGAGCCGCCGGGTCACGGAGGTGGCGATGGTGTTCCAGCAGGCGCCGCACCTGCCGTTCTCACACACCGACACCGAGGAGCTCGGGCAGAACGCCCTGGTGATGCGGGTGCAGCCGGACGAGGGCATCACGGTCCGGTTCGGCTCGAAGGTGCCCGGCACCTCGATGGAGATCCGCGACGTCAACATGGACTTCGCCTACGGCGAGTCCTTCACCGAGGCCTCGCCCGAGGCCTACGAGCGGCTGCTGCTCGACGTGCTGATCGGCGACCCGCCGCTGTTCCCCCGGCAGGAGGAGGTCGAGCTGTCCTGGAAGATCCTCGACCCCATCGAGGAGTACTGGGCCAGCCGGGGCGGCCTCGACCAGTACAAGGCCGGCGGCTACGGGCCCGACAGCGCCGACGAGCTGATGGCGCGGGACGGCCGAACCTGGAGGCGGCTCTAGATGAACATCGATCTGACCGGCACGACGACCCGCAAGATCCAGGACGCGCTGACGCAGTCCCGGCATCTGATGGGCGGCCCGGCCGTCGGCATGGTGCTCACACTGATCATCGTGACGGACGAGTCGGCGCAGTACGACGCGGTGCGCGCCGCGACCGAGGCGGCGCGCGAGCACCCCTGCCGGGTGCTGACCGTCATCTCCCGCGACCCGCGGGGCAACTCCTCGCGGCTCGACGCGGAGATCCGGATGGGCGAGACCGGCCCCGGCGAGACGGTGCTGCTGCGCATGTACGGGCCGCTCGCCGAGCACGCCGACTCCGTCGTCGTGCCGCTGCTGATGCCCGACACCCCGGTGGTGACGTGGTGGCCCGGCGGCAAGGTGCCGAAGGTGCCCGCCAAGGACCCGCTGGGCCGGCTGGCGCAGCGCCGGGTGACCGACGCCTACGCGGCCCGCGACCGGCTCGGCACCCTGGCCCAGCTCGCCGAGGGCTACCGGCCGGGCGACACCGACTTCACCTGGACGCGGCTGACCTCCTGGCGGTCGCTGCTGGCGGCCGCGCTCGACCAGGAGCACGACGAGATCACCTCGGGCGAGGTGATGGCCGAACCGGACTCCCCGAGCGCGGAGCTGCTGGCGGCGTGGCTGTCGGTCCGGCTCGGCGTCCCGGTGGACCGGAGGGTCTCCGAGGGCCCCGGCATCACCGGCGTCCGGCTGGTGACGACGGGCGGCGACCTGGTCATCGACCGCCCGGACGGGCGGGTCGCGACGCTGTGCCGCCCCGGCCAGCCCGACCGGCAGGTGTCGCTGATGCGGCGGCCGATGGCGGAGCTGCTGGCCGAGGAGCTGCGGCGCCTCGACCCCGACGAGGTCTACCGCGACGCCGCCGCCCGGTTCGCCAAGGACCTGGCGGGCGGGACGCAGAAGCCGGGCGTGGCGAGCGAGCCGGTGTCGGCGACGTCCGACGCGGCCGCGCCGCCCAGGAAGCAGGCGACGGCCAAGCGGGCGGGAGCCGGGCAGGCGGACTCGAAGCAGGCGGACTCGAAGCAGCCGGCGCGCAAGGGCCGCGGCAGGACGGGGGACGCGTGACCGCCCCGACCGTCCTGGTCCACCGCGACCAGTCCCTGCTCGCCGAGGCGGCCGCGGCCCGGCTCGTGACGCGGATCGCCGACGCCCAGGCGGCGCGGGGTACGGCGTCGGTGGTGCTCACCGGCGGCGGCGTCGGCACGGCGGTGCTCGCCGCGCTGGCCGCCTCCGGCGCCCGCGACGCGGTCGACTGGGGCCGGCTCGACCTGTGGTGGGGCGACGAGCGCTTCCTGCCCGCCGGAGACCCTGAGCGCAACGAGACCGGGGCGCGGGAGGCGCTGCTCGACCACGTCCCGCTCGACCCGGCGCGGGTCCACGCGATGCCGGCGGCCGACGGCCCGGACGGCGACGACCCGGACGCCGCGGCCGAGCGGTACGCCGCCGAGCTGCGGTCCGCCGCCGGAACGGGGGGCGGACCGGTCCCGGCCTTCGACGTGGTGATGCTGGGCGTCGGCCCCGACGCGCACGTGGCGTCGCTGTTCCCGGAGCTGCCGGCGCTGCGCGACGAGGGAGCGGTGGCGGCGGTGCGGGGCGCCCCGAAGCCGCCCCCGACCCGGATCTCGCTGACGTTCCCCTCCCTGCGCGCCGCGGACGAGGTGTGGCTGCTGGCGGCGGGCGAGTCCAAGGCGAAGGCCATCGGGCTCGGGCTGGCGCCGGACGCGGACCCCTTCCACGTCCCGTGCGCGGGGGCCCGCGGGCGGAGCCGGACCCTGTTCCTGCTCGACCGGGCCGCCGCGTCCGAGCTTCCGCCGGGTACGGGGCGCGTCATCGCCCCTTGAACCCCGCGTGAAGTAAGGCCCGTACACCTGGGAGAAGACTGAACAGTAGCGGTGCTCCCGCATGCCTCGGCCGAAAGCGTGCATACCTTCACCAAGGGAAAACCCGCGTCGAGCGTGAGGAGTTCTCAGGTGCTCAAGGGTCGGACCGGGACGGTGGGAGCGGCGGTCGCCGGGGCGGCGGTGATCGCCGCCGCGGGCTGCTCGTCCGGTGGCGGTGGAGGAGGGGGCGGTGACGGCGGCGAGGCCGGGGACGCGGTGAAGCTCGCCGTCACGCCCGCCACCGGGACGCGGCAGGCGGCCCCGGACAAACCGGTCACCGTCACGGCGGACAACGGCACGCTCACGAGCGTGACCGTCACCTACGGCAAGAAGGGCGCGAAGGCCGCGGGGAAGCTCGCCGCCGACAGGAAGTCGTGGACGTCGTCGTGGACGCTGCGGCCGTCCACGACGTACACGGTCACGGCCAAGGCCACCGGGGACGGCGGCAAGCAGGCCACGACGACGTCGACGTTCACGACGCTGACGCCGCGCAGGAAGCTGGAGAGCGGCATGTCGCCGCTGGACGGCGAGACCGTCGGCGTCGGCATGCCCGTCCAGCTGCTGCTGTCCAAGCCGGTGAGCACCAAGGCCGGCAAGGCGGCGGTGGAGAAGGCCCTCGAGGTCCGCATGTCCAAGCCGGTCGAGGGCGCCTGGTCCTGGATCGGCGACAAGGAGGTCGACTTCCGGCCCCGCGACTACTGGCCGTCCGGGCAGAAGGTGGAGGTCGTCGCGCACCTGGCGGGGCTGAACGCCGGCGGGGGCATGTACGGGATGAAGGACCGCACCGTCGGCTTCACCGTCGGGCCGCGTCACATCACCACCGTCGACGCCAAGAAGCACCGGGCGACGGTCACCGACGGCGGCAGGACGGTGCGGACGATGAAGGTGAGCCTCGGCAAGCCGGGCCACGACAGCTACAGCGGCACCATGATCGCGCAGGAGAAGGCGGCGCACATCGTCATGGACTCGGCCACCACCGGCGACCCCGGCGAGTACCGGATCCCGACGAAGTGGAACGTCCGGCTCACCTACAGCGGGACGTTCGTCCACTCGGCGCCGTGGTCGACCGACGCGCAGGGCAACGACAACGTCAGCCACGGGTGCGTGAACGCCTCCCCGGGCGACGCCAAGTGGTTCTACGACTTCACCAACCGGGGCGACGTGGTGAAGGTGACCGGCACGTCGCGGCAGCTCCAGTTCGGGAACGGGCCGACGCCGTGGGCGAAGTCCTGGGACGCATGGCTGAAGGGCAGCGCGGTGGGCGAGCCGGTCATGGGCACGCCCCTCGCCTGAGGCCACCGGTGCCGTCCGCGACCCCACTGGCACACTTGGTGCCATGCAGAAGCTCTCGTTGGACGCACAGGTCCGGGGCCTGATGAAGCGCGCCGCCGCGGCCTCGACCGGGCGCGGCGCCGAGACCGTGTACGGCGGGCACGAGCACGTCCTGCGCCAGACGCTGATCGCCATGACGGCGGGCACGGCGCTGGCGGAGCACGAGAGCCCCGGCGAGGCGACGGTCCTGGTCATGCAGGGCCGCGTGCGGCTGGTGGCCGGCCAGGACTCCTGGGACGGCATCGCCGGGGACCTGCTGATCATCCCGGACGCGCGGCACAGCCTGGAGGCGCTGGAGGACGCCGCGGTGCTGCTCACCGTGGCCAAGCCCGGCTGACCGGGCGGTGAGGCGCCGGGCCGGGCTAAGTCAAGAACGATCGGATGTTGCTTTCATTGAGCAAGGACACGGTAACCACGAATCCCCCGG
>NZ_JBEUPA010000071.1:0-38266 GCF_040492065.1 Actinomadura sp. NPDC000929
GCGTGCAGAGGGGGGCCGCCAGTGGTGGGGCTTGGGGTGGGGGCTTTTTGGGTGTTAGGGGTATGGGGGAGTCCGGCTGCCGGACGTCGCGGTGCCGACCCGGACGCTCACCGGAATGCGCGACACCGCGGGCAGCGGCGTCTTCTGTGGCCTGTACGGCGCCCGGGACCCGTGGAACGGCGGCGCCGACCCCTGGGACCGGCATGACGCGGGCGACCCGTCCGACCCGTCCCTTCCGCTGACGGCGGAGCCCGTGCTCAGCGTGCTGTACCCGACGCACGCCGACTACGTGGGCAAGGTCCGGGCGGCCGCGCAGGCGTCGGTGAACGCCGGCCACCTGCTGCCCGAGGACGCGACGGCGATCGTCGCGGCCGCGGAGGGCTCCGGCGTCGGCGGCTGACGCCCGCCGTCGCGGCCCCGTCCCGGGATCCGTCCGGGACGGGGCCGTCCGCACATCGGACGGGCCCGGTGGGGGAAGGGAGACGGTGGAGGTGGCGAATGCCCGGAAGGTACGGTTCGCAGTTCGGTCCTGACATCACGTTCCTCGGGGTGCCGCGCTGCACCTGGTCCGACCCGTCCACGTACGAGGACGCCGACGTGGTCATCCTCGGGGCGCCGTTCGACGGCGGCACGTCCCACCGGCCGGGGACCCGCTTCGGACCGCAGTACATCCGGCAGTCCTGCTACCTGCCCCACGACGGCTCGCGTCCGTCCCTGGCCCTGCGGGTGGACGGGCTCCGGGGCGACCTCACCGTCTACGACGCCGGCGATGTCGAGATGTACTCCGGGGACGCCGAGCGTTCCGTCCGATCACTCCAGGAGGCGGTGTACGCGATCGCCCGTACCGGGACGATCCCGCTCGTCCTCGGCGGCGACCACACGATCGCGTGGCCCGACGCCGCCGGAGTGGCCGACCACCTCGGCGCCGGACGGGTCTCGATGGTCCACTTCGACGCGCACGCCGACACGGGCGACGTGAACCTCGGCTCGCTGGTCGGGCACGGGCAGCCGATGCGGCGGCTGATCGAGTCCGGGTCGGTGCGCGGCGACCGGTTCCTGCAGCTCGGCCTGCGCGGGTACTGGCCGGGCCCCGAGACGCTGGAGTGGATGGCCGCGCAGGGCATGCGCTCCTACGAGATGTCCGAGATCGTCGCCCGCGGCCTGGACGAGTGCCTGACGGAGGCGTTCGAGATCGCCACCGACGAGTGCGACGGGGTGTTCCTGTCGGTCGACATCGACGTGTGCGACCCGGGCCACGCTCCCGGCACCGGCACGCCCGAGCCCGGCGGGCTGACCGGGCGCGAGCTCCTGGACGCGGTCCGGCGCGTCACCTACGAGCTGCCGGTCGTCGGGGTCGACGTCGTGGAGGTCTCCCCGCCCTACGACAACGCCTACATCACCTCGGCCCTGGCCAACCGCGTCGTGCTGGAGGCGCTGTCGGGCATCGCGCGGCGCCGCCGCGACCGGCGCGACGGGACGCGGTGGGACCCGCGCCGCCCCCTCCTCGACGGACGCTAGCGGCCCGGGGCGGCGTCAGCGGCGGGCGAGGAGCCGCTCCTCCGGCGCGGCCCTGTAGGGCAGCTTGTAGTAGGCGAAGACCTCGGGTTCGGCGTCGGCGAACAGCTCGCCGTTGGTGTCGATCCCTGGAGCGCCCTTGACCTGCTTCTTGTCGTACGCGACGCGGAGGTGGTCCGGGCCCAGCGTGCAT
This sequence comes from Actinomadura sp. NPDC000929, assembly GCF_040492065.1. Taxonomy (NCBI): domain Bacteria; kingdom Bacillati; phylum Actinomycetota; class Actinomycetes; order Streptosporangiales; family Thermomonosporaceae; genus Actinomadura; species Actinomadura sp. NPDC000929. Next base: position 1,709 of record NZ_JBEUPA010000071.1, read on the forward strand.
CCGGCCAGCGGCACGAACACCAGGCGCTGCCGGGTCGGCAGGCCGATCCGGACCGTGGCGAACGAGGGCTGGTCGGTGAGCGTGTCGACGTAGACGGCCTCCAGCGGCCCGATCTTGCTCCCGGACGGGTCGATCACGTTCCGCCCGCGCCATTGACGGATGTCCTCGATCTCGAACATGTCCTGTCCAACCATAGGTTCTCTGAGGTGTTTACCCAGCTCACAGCAGATGAGTCGGGCTCACGGGCGACGGAAGGCGTGGGTCTCCCCGGGCCCGACGTAGGTGGCCCGGTCGCCGAGTCCACGACGCTCCAGCTCGCGCCGGAAGTCGTCCAGGGGCGACTTCATGACGGTGTAGTCGTTGTAGTGGACGGGCACCGCGGACGCCGGGCGGATCGTCTCGACGAGGTCCGCGCCCTGGGCGCCGTCCATGGTGACCACGAGCCCGCCGGGCAGCGTGGTGCCGCCCAGGTGGAGCACGGCCAGATCGATGTCGGAGGTGCGCCGGGCGATCTGCTGGATGCCGTCGAACATCAGGGTGTCGCCGGTGATGTAGAGGCGGAACCGCACGTCGCCGTCCGCAGGGCCGAACTCCAGGAGGCTCCCCATGACCGGCGGCAGCAGCCACTGGGCGGGGCCGGGGGCGTGCCGGCCCGGCATGGACGTGATGCGCAGCAGCGCGCCGTCCTTGACGAGGGTGTGCGCCTCCCAGGTGCGCAGACCGACCGCGTGGCGGAAGCGGTGCCATCCCTGGAGGCGCCGGGCCGCGTGAGGCGTGGTGACGATGGGCAGCCCCCGGTCGAGCTTCGCGCGGGCGACCCGGTCCCAGTGGTCGCCGTGCAGGTGGGACAGGACGACGGCGTCGAGGCGCGGGAGGTCGCCGGCCTGGAGCGCGGGGTCGGTGAGCCGCCGGGTGGACAGCCCGAACCCGAGGTAGGCCCGCTGTCCGCGATGCAGGAAGTTGGGGTCGGTCAGCAGGGTGAACGGTCCGCAGCGCAGGAGCATCGTGGCGTTGCCGATGAACTGCAGCGAGAGTTGGCGTAGTGCGAGATCCGATTCGGTCTTCATGCCTTTCCCCCTTTGGGCCGGTCATGCCCCTCAAAGGAAGGGCGAACCCCGCGGGGGGACGGCGAGAGGAGTCAGGGAACCCTTGCGGAAGCGGCCCGGGAAGGACGACCCTTGCTTCATAATTCGTGCATCACAAGTTGCGGCAAGGAGCGATGCGTGAGCGACACCGAGCAGGCTCCGCCCGGAGTCGATACCACGGTTCCGACCCCAGCCCGGATGTACGACTATTACCTGGGCGGCACCGACAACTTCGAGGTCGACCGCGAGGCGGCGGAGAAGGTCCTGGCGAACATGCCGGAGGCCGGGGACGCGGCGTGGGCGAACCGCGGCTTCCTGCAGCGCTCGGTGCGATGGCTGGCCGAGCGCGGCGTCCGGCAGTTCGTCGACGTGGGCGCGGGCCTGCCGACGATGAACAACACCCACGAGGCGGCCCAGGCGGTCGCTCCCGACGCGCGCGTCCTGTACGTCGACAACGACCCGATGGTGCGGGCCCAAGCCGAGAGGCTGCTGGCGGGTTCCACCGGGACGGCGTTCGTCACGGCCGACTTCCGCGACCCCGACGGGGTGCTCGGGAACGAGGCCGCCGGCAGGATGATCGACCTGACCAGGCCCGTCGCGCTGTTGGTCGTGGCGTTGGTCCACTTCATCCCCGACGAGGACGACCCGTGGGGCCTCGTCCGGCGGTACATGGACCGGCTCGCGCCCGGCAGCTACCTGGTGCTGTCCGCCGGCACCGGCGACCGGCAGGCCGACCGGGCCGTCGGCACGGTCAGGGACGTGTACGCCCGGTCCACCGCGAGCGTCCACCTGCGGTCGCGTGCGGAGGTCGAGCGCTTCTTCACCGGTATGGAGATCGTCCCGCCGTGGGAGGGGGCGGCGGCGAAGGTCTGCTATATCGGTGAATGGGGTGCTGAGGACCCCGACGCGGCCGACAGCGACGGCTCGCGGTGGGCGTACTGCGCGGTGGCGAGGAGGGCAGGATGAGGAAGCCGTCCGTCGAGGAGCTGGGCGTCGACCCGGGCGACCTGGAGTGGCGGCGCTCGCAGACCGAAGAGGGCGGCATCGAGGTCGCCTTCGCCGGCGAGTGGACGCTGCTGCGCACGTCCGGGGAACTGATCTCGGTGTTCGACGAGCACGAATGGGCCTGCTTCCTCGACGGGGTAAGGAAAGGGGAGTTCGACCACGCCGTTTCCTGAACCGGCCAGATCTGTGATTCACAAATTCGGAAGGCGTATGCTGATGCCGGCCGTAGGTCGAGGGAGGTGGCGCCGGTGAGCGACGCTTACGGGGCCACCATCGCCAAGCGGGGGCTGGCACGCCGCTTGAAGGAGCTGCGCGTCGAGGCCGGATACACGGCCAACCAGGTCTGCGACCGGCTGAACTGGGGACGGGGAAAGGTCGGCCGGTTCGAGGCCAACAACTGGGTTCGGCCCGAGCTCAGCGACATCCGCGACCTCGCCCGCATCTACGAGGGCAGCGATCTCGACGAGCTGGAGGAACTGGCGGGCCGCGCCCGGCAGCGGGCCTGGTGGCGTGACTACCCCGAGGTGTTCGGCAACGAGTTCCCGGGCTTCGAGAGCGACGCGTCGAGCATCCGGGTGGTCATGCCGCTGGTCCTGCCCGGGCTCCTGCAGACCCTGCCGTACATGCAGGCCCTGCTGTCGGTCGGGACGAGGACGCCGGAGTGGCGGGAGCGCGCGATGCGGGCGCGGCTGCGCCGGCAGCAGATCCTCGACCGCGGCGACGGGACGGCGCCGGAGCTGACCGCGGTCATCACCGAGGCGTCCCTGCTGTACGAGTGGGGGGACCCGGGCGACCGGCGCACCCAGTTCGCCCACCTGCTCGCCGTGTCCGAGCGCCCGAACGTGGAACTGAGGCTGCTGCGCCTCGCCGACGGGATGCACCCGGGCATGTCCACGCTGGTCAACGTCTTCCGGTTCCCCGGCGGCGAGCCGCCCATGGTCTTCCTCGAGAACGACGCGGACGTCCAGGAGATCGGCACCCCCGACGACGTGGAGGCCTATGACGAGATCTTCGAGCAGATCCGCCAGGCGGCGCTCGGTCCCGCCGACACCGCGGAGCATCTGAGGAAAGTGATCTCAACCCTGGAGTAGCACCGACATGGACCTCTCTCAGGCACGGTGGGTCAAGGCGACCGCCAGCGCCAGCAGCAACGGGGGCTGTGTCGAGGTCGCCGATCTCGACACGGCCGCGGCGCTGCGCGACAGCAGGACACCGGAGGCCGGGGTGCACGTCGTCTCCCGGTCCGTGCTCGCCGCCTTCCTCGACGACGTGCGGGCGGGCCGTTACGACCGCTGAGGCCGGGCCGCACACGAGATCCCCCAGGGCTGCACCCCCGGGGGATCTCTCTTTGTGCGCGGCCCTCTCTCAGGCGCCGACCACGCTACAGCGCGCGGGGCGGGCCGTCCCGGTACCGCCGGTACACGCGGGGGACGCGGCGCCGAAGGGTGTTATGAGGGCATTTGGGTGCATGAGTGAACGTCTCACTCTCAGATGCAACTTTCTTGCCATGATGCGGGCCCGGCGGCCGAAGATGTGCAAGGCTAGATCTGTGATTCACACATAGCGACTCGCGAAGCAAAAGACTCATGTCGCGATTGTCTGAAATGCGAATGTCTCCGCTATCCCGAGGTGGGCGCCATGACGAAGACCGCGACGATGTGCGAGATCCCCTGGAGACTGGAGGACGGCGGCTGCGCGGCACTGCCCCTGCCCGCCGACGACTCCATCGCCCGCGTCGCCCGTTCCCACGTCACGGCCCTCCTCCCGGCGCTCGGCCTGTCCGTCCAGGACGTCCACGACATCAAGCTCATGGTCAGCGAGCTCGCCACGAACGTCCTGCAGCACGCCATGCCGCACGAAGGCGCCTCGGCCGCCGAACTCTGGGTCTACCAGCGCGGCGACGGCCAGGGCCGCGACGAGCTGGTCGTCAAGGCGTTCGACACCCACCGGGACTGGCCGGCCTCCGGCACCGCCCCCCACCGGTCCGACCACGGCCGCGGCCTGAAGATCGTCGAGCTCCTGACGCAGGGCCGGTGGGGACACCACCCGTCCCGGTCGCGGCTGCGGACGCCGGCGGCCCGCGGCAAGGCGACCTGGTTCGCCCTGCCGCTCCCGCGCACCGTCCGCCGCCGCGACGTGTGGAGGGTCGAGGGCCCCTACGCCACCAAGGACCTCCGGACCCTGCTGGTCCAGCGGGGCCTCGGCCACTTCCAGCCCGCGGAGGGCGCGGACCGGGCCGCCCTCAGCGACGGCCGCGGCCTGACCGTCTGGTGCGAGGAGGCCCGGTTCCGATGGCGCACCGGCGCCGGGGAGACCGGCTGCCTCCCGGTCACCGACATCACCGAGGCCTGCGAGCGGATCGTCGAACTCTGCGAGGCCTCACCCGCCGCCTGATCCGGACTCGCCTGACCCGGACCGCTGCCCGCGGCGCGCCGGCAGCCGGCGCAGGCCCACGAAGATCAGCAGACCGCCGGCCACCAGCAGCAGCACATTCATGATCCACTCGTGGGACGCGTCCCGCAGGTACACCGTCCCCGAGCGGCCGACGTCCCGGGCGCGGGCGGTGCCCCCCTCGCGCAGGCCCTTGCCGCTGCCGTACAGGGCCACGGTGGGACGTTCCACCGAGCCGTCGTCGGAGCGGAAGGCCCCGCGCAGCGTGCACGCCTCATGGCCGGGGTGCCGGATGCAGCTCCGCTCGCGCGCGGTGAAGACGCCGGGCGTGCCCTGGCCCGCCTGCGACGCGCGCAGCACGGGCCCGGCGTTGGGGATCACCAGGAAGACCAGGAGCAGGCCGAACACCGCCATGAGCACGCCGAACGGCGTGACCCCCCGCGTGCGCCGGGCCGGCGCGGTCCGCGACTCTTCGAGGGTCACCGGCCGTCACGCCGCTTCGGGGACGGGCCTGCGCTGGAGCGGTGCGGCGCACGAGCAGCGCATGGCTTCGCGCTCGGACGCGTTCGGCCTGCGGTGCAGGTACATCGCCACCACCATGGGGATGGTGACGAGCGTGTTGTAGAACAGGTGCAGCTCCACGCGGGGCACCAGGAGCTGGATGATGCTCGTGGGCGCGGGACGTCCGGCGATGTAGGAGTCGGACATCGCCTGAACCAGCAGCAGCAGGTGCTCGAAGTGGTGCCAGACCTGGATGCCGAGGGAGATCCCCCACCAGGTGCGGGCCCGTCCGGTGAACCCGGGCAGCAGCAGGACGAGTCCGATCAGCATGATCAGCGCGTAGCCGTAGTGCATCCACTCCGAGGTGACCAGCCACGGGAACGGCACGCCCAGCACGCCGCGCGCCTCGGGCACCGGCCAGCCGAGCACCCAGATCTGGACGGCCTGGACGATGTGCTCGGCCCAGTGGGCGATGACGATGAATGCGTAGATGTTCAGGGCCGCGCGGTGGTGACGCGTGTTGAGCAAATGCACCACCGACCGCAGCCCGCCGCGTTCTTCCAGTACGTTCGCCACCGGCGATCACCTTCCACGAGATGACGGGAACCTTCCTCATCTCAACACGTATCGCAGATGAGAGTCTCTTTCGAATTGCCCTGGCCGGCGGCCACAGGTGGACGGTCCGGCCGGTCCCGCCGATCCCGCCATGACTCGACTTATTCCATTCGATCCTGGATACTGTCGCGGCGCGATTTACGGCACATCCCATAAAGGTCCCGCCAGCGGGACCTTTATGGACGGCGGCGCGAGTCCGCGCAGGTCACGAGTGTGAAACTTCATCCTGTCCGGATGCCCGGACGGTGAAAAACCTTCAACGAGGGCGTTAGCGGCGGCCTGGTTGGGCCCCGCTCGCGCGTACTCGATGGCTTCCGAAGTCGTGCGATAACGCGGCGGTCGAACTGGTGTCCGATGCCGCCCTGGCTTGGCGTGACCGGTGTTCACGAAAAGGCTCTCCGGCGCGGGCCCCCGGCGAGCCCGAACCGGAATCGCCATGGCGGTTGAATCGATGGAGGGCGCATCAAGGCGCGTCGCCGGTTCCACGTCTGCCGCGGCGGCTCGACCTGCGCCGGAAGGTCACGCCCAGCGCTCCAGTTCTGCTTCCAGAAGGAGCCGGGAAGGGCCGACCGGCGCCGCGATGTCGCTGATCGAGTCGTATTTCACGATCACTTCCTGGACGGCGAGCGGATCCATCAGGAACCGTCCCCGCGTCGACGCCTCGTCGTACGCGAGATCGCGCTCGTCCACCGTGAAGACGGTGATCGGCCCGTCGAGGCCCGGGTGGGCTCCCGCCTGGTTCTCGACCACGCGGAGGGTGATGTGCGGCAGTTCCCCGAGAGCCAGCAGGTGGGCGATCTGGTCGCGCATGATCTCGCGCGAGCCGATCAGCTGCGCGAGGGCGGCCCAGCTCAGGAACGCGGTCAACCGGGGTGGCGTCTCCCTGTCGAGAACGGCGGACGTGCGCGCCTTCCGTCGCTCCAGGTCGGCGTCCAGACCGTTTGCCGGCCCGGCCGTCAGCACCGCCCGGGTGTAGTCCGGAGTCTGGAGGAGGCCGGGGACCACCGTGGGCTCCCACATGCGGATCCGGGACGCGCGCCGCTCGAACTCGGCGAGGGATAAGAGCCAGTCGCCCTCGTCCGTCAGGCCCGCGAAGCCGACCAGGTTCGTGAAGATCCCCCCGGTGTTCCAGAGGCGGTCGACGGCCTCGGCGTGGGACGGCTTGATGCGCAGCGTCGCGGACTCGTACCTGGAGACGGTCGAGCGGTCGCAGTCGAGGGCGTCGCCGAGAGCCTGCCCCGACATGCCGTTCGCCTCGCGATAGCGGCGCAGATGGACCGCGATGAGATGCCACATCGAACGTGACGGGTCCAGTGAGTCCCGGGCATGCATGGCCCCTCCGGTTCATCGCGATCCATTCCGGAACGTGGCGAACCTATCGCGGAGAGTGCGGGACGCGGGCCGCATCAGCGGAAACGTCCGAAGAGGACGCACCGCCGCCCAGGGCCCCGCCGGCCGGGCGATCATGGAGGGGGTCGAGGGGAAGGAGCGGCGTGAAGCGGACTTACGTGGTGACCGGCGGTGGGCGTGGGGTCGGACGGGCGATCGTGGAGCGGCTCGCGGCCGACGGCGGGCATGTCGTCGTCGTCGAGATCGACGCGGAGGCGGCCGGCTGGGCGCGGGACCGGGCGGACGTGACGGTGGTCGTGGGGAGCGCGGCGGACGAGGAGGTCGCGGAGCGGGCCGCCGACGCGGCGCAGGAGGCGGGGACGCTCGCCGGCTGGGTCAACAACGCGGCGGTGTTCCGGGACGCCGCCGATCCGTCACCGCGGGAGCTGCTCGGACTCGTGGCGCTGAACTTCGACCCGGCAGTGGTGGGGTCCGTGACCGCCGTCCGGCGCTTCCTGGCCGCGGGGACGGGCGGCGCCATCGTCAACGTCTCGTCGCATCAGGCGCAGCGCCCGGTGCGCGGTTCGCTGCCCTACGCCACGGCGAAGGCGGCGGTGGAGGGGCTGAGCCGCGCGCTGGCCGTCGACTACGGGCCGCGCGGCGTCCGGACGAACGTCGTCGCGCTCGGGTCGATCACCACCGAGCGGTACGAGAGCCTCCTGCGGCGGCAGGAGCCCGCGGAGGCCGCGCGGATCGAGGACGAGATGCGCCTGCTCCATCCGGTCGGGCGGGTGGGGCGGCCGGAGGAGGTGGCCGCCGCCGTCGCCTATCTGCTCTCGGACGAGGCGAGCTTCGTCAACGGCGCCGTGGTGCCCGTGGACGGCGGCCGGCACGCGGTCGGCCGCGATCCCGAGGAGGCCTGAGAACCCCCGTGTTTCCCCGGACCACCTGGGACAACGCGGCAAGTGGGACGCGTGGTCGCGGCCCGCGGTTGGCGTCCGGCCCGGACATGGCCAGAACCCCCCACGGTTCGGTGAATACCGGTACATCTAGGGATTCGTCGATCGGAAGGATGCCCTGGGGTGAGGAAGCTTCTCGTTGCGGGGGCCGCCGCCGTCGCGGTGGCGGGCGGGGTGCTGGTGGCGCCGCCGGCGGAGGCCGCGAGCGCCGTGCAGATCTACCGGGTGTACTACGACTCGCCCGGAAGCGACAAAGGGTCGAACACGTCGCTGAACGGCGAATGGGTGCAGCTGTTCAACACGTCGAAGACGTCAAGGAGCTTGAAGGGGGTCCAGGTTCGCGACAAGACCGGATACACGTACACCTTCGGGTCCTTCACCTTGAAGGGCCGCAAGTCGGTCTACCTTCACACCGGCAGGGGCTCCAACAGCGCGACGCACCGCTACTGGGGCCGGAAGTGGTACGTGTGGAACAACACCGGTGACACCGCGTACCTTCTTTACCCCGATGGCCGGGTGGCGGACAAGTGCTCGTGGGGTCGGACGGGTTCCTCGAAGTACTGCTGAACGGTCCGCGTCGCCCTGATGGCGAGCCACCGGCCCTCGGGCCGGTGGCTCGCCGCCGTTTCGGCCCCGAACCGGCCGCGGGCAATGGAGGGGCCGTCAGCCGCCGGGGAGGGAGAGGTGGCGGGGGTTCGCGACCGTGAGCCTGTCGGTCACCGAGGCTCGCACCGCGGCCACGACCTCGTCCATCCGGTCGTCGAGAGCGCTCGTCCGGATGGCCTCCGCGAGTTCGGCGTCGGTCGCGCACCCGAGAGGCTTCAGCCGGTTCCGGTGGGCGATCCTGTGGGCCTCGCCCAGGAGGAGTTCTCTGCGGGCCATGCGCAGGGCGGACGCGGCGACGCGGGCATGGAAGCGGAGCCGGTCGTCGGGCTGTTCGGCCTGCACGAGGAACGCGCCCACGGCGTCGATGAGAGCGTGGGCGTCCGGCCGGTCGTGCGGTGCGTTGTCCGGCGGGGCCGCGCTCTCCAACGGATCCCGGACGGTCGCCGGCTCCGTCAGCCCCAGCGCCAGCAGCAGGTCGTGCTCCTGCTCGCAGACCTTCCGGCCGAGGACGGCGTACTCGATCGACGGGTCGGAGCCGCTGAGGAACCGCTCGGCCTGGTGGCGGCACAGGATCGTCCAGCGGAGAGTGCCGTAGACCTCCCACCAGTGGAGTTCTTCGAGCGTGGGCGGCGTGCCCCCGGCCGCGGCGTAGCCGGCGAGGAGGTCCTCGCGCGTGCCGAAACCGCCGGCGGGGTGCGGGGAGCCGAACCGCCACGCCTTCACGCAGAGCCAGCCGAGGTCCTCGGCCGGGTCGCCGAGGTGGGTGAGCTCCCAGTCCAGGACGCCGGTCACGCCGCCGGGGGAGATCATCAGGTTCCCGTTGCGGAAGTCGCCGTGGACGACGGTCCGGCCCCGGGGCGCCGGGCGGTGCTCCTCCAGCCAGCGCAGCGCCAGCTCCACCGCCGGGCGGGCCTCGAACGCCGCGTAGTGCTCGGTGAGCGCCGAGAGGGCGTCGTCGTCGGGCAGCCCGGGAACGGGCGCCATCGTGTGCAGCCGGGCCAGGATGCCGCCCAGCTCGCGTGCGAGGCGGGGGCGGACGCCCGCGAAGCGCTCGTCGCGCAGCAGCCGCCGCGGGATCGTCTCGCCGGACAGCCGCTCCATGACCATGTAGGGGGCGCCGTCCAGGTCGTCGCCGTGGTCGGCCAGTCCGGGGACCGGGACGCCGGCCCGCGCGGCCGAGGCGAGCAGGCCGGCCTCGCGGCCGAGGGCGGTGGGGTCGAGGGAGCCGGGCGGGTCACGGCGCAGGATGAGCGGGCGGCCGTCCGCGTCGAAGGCCCAGGTCTCCCGGCTGGCGCCGCCGGAGAGCCGGCGCAGCCCGGTGATCCGCGCGCCGAGCCGGTCCCCCAGTGCGGCGGCGAGGTCGCGGGTCGGTTCCATGGCTCTCCTAGTCGGGCAGGCCGAGGGCGCGGACGCTGAGGGTGTCCAGGGTCTCCAGGAGGCGTTCAGCGCCCCGCGGATCGCTGCCCTGGACGATCCACAGGTACAGGGAGTGGTCGACCATCGTGGCGAGCGCGCCCGCCGCCGTCTCCGCGTCGATGTCGGACGGGACGAGCCCCTCCCGCTGCCAGCGCGCGATCACCCGCGCGGACCGTCCGACCGAGGAGGCCCGGTGCTTGCGCCGCAGCTCCTGGAACTCCTCGTTGAACGTGGCGACCTGCTCGATGATCGCCATCATCCGCGCGTTGCGCAGGTAGGCCTCGTAGTAGGCGCGGTTGGCGCGGCGGACCCGGTCGGCGGGGCCCGGCCCCGCCGACGGCACGAGCGCGTGGTCGGTCATCTCCTCGAACAGCCGGTCGGCGACCTCCAGGAACACCGCCTCCTTGGTGGGGAAGTAGGTGTAGAAGGAGCCGTAGGCGACGCCCGCGTGCCGGGTGATGTGCGCGACCCGGGTCTCCAGGAAGCCGCGCTCCTCGAAGACCTCGCGGGCGGCGGCGAGCAGGCGCTCCCTGGTCCGGGCGCCGCGCTCGGTGAGCGGCCGGGCGCCGGGGTCGTCGCCGCTGGTCATCGCCGTGGTTCCTCTCGCCGGGGGGTTGACAACCCGGGAACGGTATCCGAGCATCAGGCAAGTTGATATGACTGTCAAGTCAGCTTCCGCGGCGCTCTCCCGCCGCAAGGAGGTTCCATGAACACCGAGTTCGAGCTGGGCGGCATCAACCATCTGGCGCTGGTGTCGTCGGACATGCGACGCACGGTCGACTTCTACTCCGGCGTCCTCGGCATGCCGCTGATCAAGACCATCGACCTGCCGGGCGGGATGGGGCAGCACTTCTTCTTCGACTGCGGCGGCGGCGACTGCGTGGCGTTCTTCTGGTTCCCCGACGCGCCGGACGGCGTCCCCGGCGTCTCCGCCCCCAAGGGGCGGCCCGAGCAGGGCGAACTGCTCAGCGCCGTCGGATCGATGAACCACGTCGCGTTCCACGTCCCGACCGACAAGTTCGACGAGTACCGGCGGCGGCTCAGGGACAAGGGCGTGACCGTCAGCCCCGTCCTCAACCACGACGACAGCCCGCTGGGCGTCTCCGCCGACGTGCACGACGGCGTCTTCGTCCGGTCGTTCTACTTCCAGGACCCGGACGGGATCCTGCTGGAGTTCGCCTGCTGGACGCGCACGTTCGACGCGTCCGACGTCTCCCACGAACCGAAGACCGCCGCCGACCGGACCGCCGGGAAGGACAGGCATGCCGCGACTGCGTGAGGTCCCCCGCGCCGAAGTCACCGACGAGCAGATCCTCTTCTTCTACGACCGCCTCTTCGCGCCCGACCGCGACCCGGCCGTCGACCACGGCACCGCGACCGGCTCGCCCGGCGACTGGTGGACGGTGTTCGCCCAGTCCCCGGACGTGTTCCGGCACGCCGTCCGCGGCTTCGCCCTGTACCGGGGCGCCGACCTCGACCCCGTCCTGCGCGAGCTCGGCCAGTGCCGGGCCGGGTGGGCGCGCGGCAGCCAGTTCGTCTTCTCCCAGCACTGCAAGCAGATGCGCGCCCTCGGCATGCCCGAGGAGAAGATCGAGTCGATCCCGCACTGGCAGACGGCCGACTGCTACTCGCCCCTCGAACGCGCCGTGCTGGCCTACGCCGACTGCCTCGTCCTCGACGGCGGGCGCGTCCCCGACGGCGTCTTCGAGGTCCTGCGCGAGCACCTCCCCGAGAAGGAGATCCTCCAGCTCACCTACATCACCTGCATGTACGACATGCACGCGACGATGTCGCGGGCCTTGCGGCTGGAGTTCGACGACCGCCCCGAACCGGTCGTCGAGGTCGCTGCGCCCGAGGGGTACGGCGACCGCGACATCTCCGCCGACCTCACCGGGGCGGGCTGATGCTGTTCCCCGTGCCCGACCGCGTCCGGGACGTCCGCGACGCCGTCCACGCCTTCATGACCGAACGCGTCGAACCGGCCGAGCCCGCCCTCAACGCGGGCGACCGGGACGAACTCCTGAAACTGCGCCAGGAGGCGAAGGACGAAGGCCTCTGGGCCCTGGGCCACCCCGCCGAACTGGGCGGCGGCGGCATGCCGTTCCTCGACTACGTCTACGTCAACGAGGTGCAGGGGCGCAGCGAGTGGGGGCAGCTCGCCCTCGGTACGTTCACCCTCCAGGACTCGCTGATGCTGCACAGGTACGCGAGCCCCCGCTGGCGCGAGCGCTACCTCGCGCCCATGGTCGCCGGCGAGGTCTCGCCGAGCTTCGCGATGACCGAGCCCGCCCACGCCGGCTCCGACCCCACCCAGCTCCGGACGACGGCCGTCCTGGACGGGGACCACTGGGTCATCAGCGGCCGCAAGTGGTTCACCACCGGCGCCGGCGAGGCCGCCTACACCACCGTCATGTGCCGCACCGAGCCCGAGGACGCGCCCCCGCACCGCTCGTTCAGCATGATCATCGTGCCGACGGACACGCCCGGCTACGAGATCGTCCGGGAGACGCCCGTCCTCGGGCTGAACGGCGGCCACTACGAGGTCGCCTACGACGACGTCCGGGTCCCGGCGGACAACCTCCTCGGCCCGCGCGGCCACGGCTTCGTCATCGCGCAGGAGCGCCTCGGCCCCGGCCGCATCTTCCACTGCATGCGCTGGCTGGGCCAGGCCCAGCGCGCCTTCGAGCTGATGTGCGCCCGCCTGGGCTCCCGCGTCGCGTTCGGGGAGCCGCTCTCGGCGAAGCAGCTGATGCAGCAGCACGTCTTCGACTCCTACACCGAGATCCAGGCCGCCCGCATGCTCACCCTCCAGGCCGCCGAGCGGATCGACGCGGGCGACCAGGCCCGCATCGAGATCGGCGCCATCAAGGTCGTCGGTGCCCGCATGCTGCACAACGTCATCGACCGCGCCATCCAGGTCCACGGCGCCGCCGGCCTCACCGACGACACCCCGCTCTCCCGCATGTACCGCCACGCCCGCGAGGCCCGCATCTACGACGGTCCGGACGAGGTCCACATCCAGAGCACCGCCAGACGCATCCTCAAACGGCTCGGCTGAGCGGAGCGGTCCCGTGGCGGCCGCTAGCCGCGTTCCTTCGCGACCGCCTCCCGCACCGCGGGGGCGATCTCCGCGGCCCAGCGGCCGACCGACGTGATGTCCTGGGTGCCGCCCTCGGGCGAGAAGAGGGTGAAGCCGGACGCCCCGTGCTCGACCACGGCGCCGGTCAGCTCCTCGACCCACTGCCCGACGGAACCGCCGATCCAGCGGCCGTCGCGGTCGCGGGTGGCCGGCAGCGGCCGGTCGGTGATGCGCCCGGGGAGGTTGAACACCGTGCGGATGTCCCCGGGGGCGCGGCCGGCGGCGGCCGCCGCCTCGTCGACGACCGGCCGCGACGTCCGGTAGCGCTCGCTGAGCCAGTCCGCCGCGTGCCCGGGGATCCACCCGTCGGCCACCCGCCCCGTGGCGGCCAGGGACTTCTTCCCGACCGAGCCGGTCCACACCGGAGGCGCCGCGACCGGGGCCGGCTCGATCCGCTCCACCCGGTAGTGCCGCCCCCGGTGGGTGACCGGAGGGCCCCCGCCCGACAGCTTCCTCACCAGGACGATCGCCTCCTCGAAGGCGTCCACGGCGTCGGACGGCGACAGCCGCGGCACGCCCATGTCGGAGATCCGGTCCCACAGCCCGCCCGCGCCCATGCCGAGCACGATGCGGCCGTCCGAGAGGGCCGACAGCGCCGCCACCGTCCGCGCGAGCATCGGCGCGGGCCTGGTCGGCAGGTTGGTGACGTTGGCCAGGGCGGCGAGGCGCCGCGTGCCCCCGAGGACGAACCCGATGGTCGCGTAGGCGTCCAGGCGCTCGCCGATGTAGGGGTGGTCCGACAGTGAGAAGAGGTCCAGGCCGTCGCGGTCGGCCTGGCGGGCCGTGCGCAGCAGCTCCGGGCCGTCGTCGAAGGTGCTGTGCGCACCGAAACCGAAGACGAGATCATGCACGGACAAGGTTCTGCCTTTCGTTCACCGATGCTCACGCGGTCAGGGCCGGGAAGGCGTCACCAGGCGTGCACATCGGGGGCGGCTCCACAGAAGAAACTCAAAGTTCGTAGTACGAACCGTAATAGTTCGTACTACGAACCGCAAGTCTCTCCAGGGGTGCGGTGTCGCGCGTCAGCCGCCATGGGCGCCGGAGGCTCCTCCTTCGCCCGGTTCGAGGAAGACCGCGGGGACCTCGTTCTCCAGCACGACGCGGCCGAGGAGGGCGGCGAGCGCGCCGCGGTCGGCCTGGCTGAGACCGCCGGTCAGCTCCTCGATCCGCCGGCAGGTCTCGGTGTAGAACTCGTCCGCGAGCTTGCCGCCCCGAGGGGTGAGCGACACCCGTACCGCGCGCGTGTCATGCGGATCCGGTTCGCGCCGGACGAGGCCGTTGCGCTCGGTGCGGTCGACCAGGCCGGTGAGGCTCGACTTGGCCAGCCGCAGCGTCGCCCCCAGCTCGCTCATGCCGTACGGCCGCGCCATCAGCACGCACAGCAACTGGCCCTGCTGCGAGGTCAGGCCGTGCTCCCGGCCCGACTCGGCGTACACGGCGTTCACCAGGAACGAGGACCGCACCAGCGCGGCCGCGATTCCGATCGGGCCGTCATCAGGCTTCACCATTCGGCCAGCGTAACAGCGAGGTGCCCGGCAATTCGTATGACGAACTATGCCGCGCCCGGCGGCTTCAGCGGCCGCCGCGGCGGCCCGGCCGGACTCAGGGCTGGAGGAGGAAGAGTTTCCGGTCGACGCGGTCGAGGGCGCCGCCGCGGCCGAAGACCAGGCCGGTGGCGAAGTCGACGAGGCGTTTGGCGTCGCCGTCCGGAAGGTCCGTCAGGTCCATGAGCACGGGCACGCCCTTGCGGAAGAAGTGCCCCACGTACAGGACCTCGTTGTAGTTCTGGGGACGCAGCGACTTGACCACGGCCCCAGTCTGCCCGGCGCCTTCCCAGGGTCAAGTGACCCACGCCACATGCAAGAAATCTCTTCCGGATGTCGATCCTCCCGCCCGCCGAGCGACGCGTTGGCGACGAAAGGGGATCGACATGGGTAAGCACGCGAATGTTCAGGAGTACGCGGCGGACGTGCCGGAGGGCCTGCGGGACGTCCTGGAGAAGGCGCTCGCGGTGGTCGGCGAGGCGATGCCCGAGGTGGAGCCCGCGCTGTGGCACGGCCAGCCGACCTGGAGCGTCGGCGAGCAGCCCGTGTGCTTCCTCAAGGCGTACCCGAAGTACGTGACGTTCGGCTTCTGGAACGGCCAGCTGATCGAGGACGGCTCGGGCCGCCTGGAGGCCATGTCCCGGCAGATGGCCGGCGTGAAGCTGCGTGCCCTGGACGACATCGACGCCGCCCTGTTCGCCGACTGGGTGAAGCAGGCGCACGCCCTGGAGGTCAAGAAGGCTTGACGTCAGGACCGCTTGACGCGCACACTCGCATCATGGTCACTCCGGATGGGATCGAGCGAGACATCACGCTGACGAGCGCGGCGGCCCGGTACGACGAGCTGTGGCTCCGGGACGCCGTGGCCGAACCGCCGCTCCGGCGCGAGGAGGTCCTGGAACTCCTCGCGCTCGGGGAGGTGATCGCGCGGAAGGCGGTCTACGGCCGGCAGCTCGCCGTCCGCTCGGCCCGCCGCGCGGGCGCCTCCTGGGCCCAGATCGGCGGCGCGATGGGCGTCAGCAAGCAGGCCGCCTGGGAAGCGCACGGCAAGTGGATTGAAGATCAGGCCGAAGAGAACCGCCGCAGCGACTACCAGGGCCTCGACGAGGACCAGGTCGCCGCCGCCCGCCGCCTGGCCGGCGACGCGAACGAGTAAAAGTCGCAAGGGCCGCACCTCCCCGAGGCTGTTCGGCTCGAAGAGGGAGTCCATCGCAATAGGCGTCAAAGAGTTTCTCTCCGTTGGCTCTGGGAAATCTGTGTGCTAGAGGGAACGGAGGCGATTGGCATGGAGGTCGTTCTTGAAATGACCCTGCCGAGGAACGCGGAGAGCGCTCCGCTGGTGCGGCACACGCTCGACGCCTCTCTCCGCGGGCTCGGAGTGGGTTCCGAGGTCCGTGCCGATATCGCGCTCGCGCTGGGCGAGGCGTGCGCGAACGTCATTCAGCATGCCGCGGCCGGAAAAGAGTACGAGGTCCGGGCGCGGATGGACGGGGCACGGTGCGTCGTGGACGTCATCGACGGGGGCTCGGGGGACGGGGCGGACGGGGCCGCGGCGTGGGAGCGCGTGGAGGCGCCGCCGCTGGCCGAGCACGGGCGGGGGCTCCGGTTGATGCGGGCGTTCACGGAGGGGGTCCAGATCGCCGCGCGCGCTCACCGGAACGGGTCGGTCGTGCATTTCGAGAAGTCGCTGGCGACCTGACGGCATGGAACGGCCCGGCGGGCTGGCGCTCGCCGGGCCGCGTCTTCGGTGACCGGTCAGCCGGTGACCGGCAGGTCGTGCTTGACCGGTCGCGGAGCGGGGGCCTCGGCAGGGCCGTGTGCGGGCCCGGCGGCCTTGCCGCAGGTGGCGGACGCGACCCGGATGGCGCCCTTGTTGCCGGGCAGGGCCAGCTCCATGCCGGTGACGGCGAGGCGTCCGTCGGCCATGCGCTGCTGCTTGTTGAGGACCAGGGCCGTCCGGCCGAGGCCGTCCACGTCGACGGGGACGGTGGTGTTGGGCGGCGGGGTGGAGTCGAGGTGCTTCCCGGCGAGCGTGGCGCCGGCGAGACGCGCGCCGCCCCGCCCGGCGGTGCACTTGGCGGTGACGGCGTCGGCCAGCAGCTTCGCGGACGGGACGGACAGGTGCGTCACGGCCGAGCGGGCCCGGGCGGCGGAGGCGTCGACGTCCAGCGCGGACGCCTTGACCAGCTTGGTGCGGTCCTCGCGGAGCACGCTCTTGCGGACGGTGCCGGTGCTGGAGGAGACGGCGGGCACCGGCGGGACGGCGAGCGGGCCGGTCACGGTCAGCCCGTACGCGGAGCCCTCGCTCCCGGGGGCGGCGGCGAAGGCCGGGGCCGGGGCGGCTGCCGCGGCGAGGCCGGTGGCGAGGAGCCCGGCGGTGGCGATCCGTTTGGCGGCAGGGATGTGACGCATGAACTTACTCCGATTCTCTGTGAGAGCTGGGGGTGGTGCCGGCCGGTCAGGCCGAGATGAACACCAGGGAACCGAGCGGCACCCGGGACAGCGCCTTCAGCGCGTCGGCGGGTACGCGCACGCAGCCGTGCGTGACGGCCTTGCCGAACACCGAGGCGTCGGGCCAGCCGTGGAGTGCGACGGTGCCGGGACCGCCGCCAAAAGTGTCGAGGGTCGCCGAGTGGGTACCGAGCGGCAGGACGATGGGGCTCGGCGTCTTCTCGGCCGGGGCGAGCGTCGCCATGACGAACGTCCGGCCGGTCGGCGTCGGTGTCTTGGTGTCGCCGACCGCGACCGGCCAGCGGCCCACGGGCCGCGCGGACTTCTCCAGGACGAGCCGCCTGCGGGCGAGGTCGACGTGGACGGTGTACGGCGTGTGCGCGGTCTTCAGCGCGGTGCCGGGAATCCACCCGGTCGCCCCGTTGGGACGGCTCGGCAGGAGCACCCTCCGCCAGTCGCCCGAGGTCTCCACCACGGGCACCCAGGTGGGGCCGCCGAGTTCGGTGGTGGGGAGGGTGGCGAAGCGGTGGCCGGCCGGGCGGTCGAACACCGGCGCCGGGCTGGTGGGGTGCACGACGAGGCCGTCGGTGGCGCCGTCGGGCGTGGTGTCCGCCGGGGCGCCGGAGAGGGTCTTGTAGGTCGTGGCCTCGGGGGCGTTGGCGGGGGCGTTGGCGGGGGCGGTGCTACCGCTCCCGGTCCCGGCCGACGCCGTGCTGTGCCCGGAGGAGGAGCCGCCGCAGCCGCCGGCGGAAAGGAGCAGGGCAGCGGTGATCCCGCCCGCGGTGACGGCGCGCAGGGAATGCCGAGGGGCACGTATGGTCGCCATGAGCGGGGATGTTAGTAGTGGTGAAGGCGGCCGTATCGAGAATGGCGAAAAAGGCTCCCGGGGCGGCCGTTGTAAATGTAGATAATGCTCTATTTGGAAGGCACTTTGCGGAGGGTCACGACTTTTCGGGGAAAACGGAATCCATGGACGGTTCACGCGAGCATGGAGAGGGAACCGCCGTCGTCGTCCGGGCGGGTGGCCGCCTCGTGGAACTCGGTGAGACCCCACAGCAGGGCGGCCTGCGCGGCCGCCGGCATCTCGGCCAGCACGCGGGTGAGGCTCTCGCGCCGCCGCAGCCGGAGCCGGTCGAGCAGCTCCTGCCCGTCCCCGCTCAGCCGGACGGTGACCTGGCGCCGGTCGCGGCCGGGGTCGCGCGTGAGCAGGCCGGCGGCCTCCAGCCGGTCGCACAGCCGGCTCGCCGACGACACCAGGGCGCCGAGCTCGCCCGCCAGCCTGCTGATGTTGACGGGCCCCCGCTCCAGGACGAACAGCGCGCGCAGTTGCGTGGACGGAATAGGGACATCCGGGGCATTGTGGGCGCGCGACCATACGTTCAGCAGGGTGGAGGCCGCATCGTCGAGCGCAGCCGCGAGATCCGCGGCGTCCTCACCCGACGTGGCCACCATGCCCTCCACTGTTACACACGACGTCGCCCACGGCATCCCGGGACCTGCGGGTCCGCCGGCCGCCGGAGCCGTGCGGCGAGGGGCGAGGATCGAGATGCACGGTGCACGCGCGGAGAACGGGCCGTTCGAGGCGGCCAGGAAGGCGATCTGGGCGGCCCCGCCGAACGAGGTGATCGCCGTCGCGGCCGACGTCCTCGGCCGGCACGGGTGCGCGGACACCGAGGTCCTGATGGTCGACTACCGGCAGATGTTCCTCGTCCGGACGGTCTCCGCCGGTGACGACGTCTCCGTGGACAACACGCCGCCGGGCCGGGCGTTCGCGTCGCAGCGGACCGTCCGGGACGACGGGGAGGGGCTCGCCCACCTGCCGCTGACCGTGAAGGGGGAGCGGATCGGGATCCTGTCGGTGCGGCTTCCGGACGGCGGTCCGCTCTGGCTGGACGACTTCGCCGGCGTGCTCGCCCGCGCCCTCAAGATCGCCGACCAGGCCACCGACATGTACCGGCGCCTGCGCCGGCGGACGCGGCTGACGCTGGCCGCCGAGATGCAGTGGGACATGCTGCCCGCGTCCGCCTACCAGGCGTCCGAGCTCAGCTTCGCGGGCCAGCTCGAACCCGCCTACGCGGTGTGGGGCGACGCGTTCGACTGGGCCACGTCCGGCGAGCGGTTCACCCTGACCGTCAGCAACGGGATGGGGTCGGGCACCGAGTCGGCGGAGCTCACCCATCTGGCGATCAGCGCGCTGCGCAACGCGCGCCGGTCCGGCGGCGACATCGTGGAGCAGGCCGAGCTCGCCGACGAGGCGCTGTTCGGACGGCACCGGGGCGAGCGGCTCGTGGACGCGCTCCTCCTGGAGTTCGACCTCTCCGACGGGCGGGTCCGGGCCATCGACGCGGGCTCGCCGAGGATCACCCGGCTGCGGGGCGGCGCCACGGACCGGCTCGGGTTCGAGCCGCAGATGCCGCTCGGGATGTTCGGCGACACCCGCTACGTGCCCCAGGAGTTCGCCGTCGAGCCGGGCGACCGGCTGGTCATCGTCAGCGACGGCGTGCACGCCGCCCGGTCGCCCGCCGGGGTCGTGTACGGGGACGCGGGGCTGCTCCAGGCGATGCGCGCCACCCGGTTGCAGGACCCGCCCGAGGCCGTCCGGACCATGGTCCGGCACTACGTCGGCTTCCACGAGGGCGCCCAGCCGTCCGACGACGCGGTGATCGTGTGCGTTGACTGGACGGGCCGGGACCCGGGCGCCGGCAAGGGCGCCGGGGACGGCTGACGCCGGGCGGCCTTCGCCGGGCCCGGCCCAGGTCGCCCGGGACGCTCAGTCGTCCGGATCTTCGGCGTCGTCCCCGGCGGCGGTCGACGGCTGGGCGGGCAGCGTCCACCGGAACGTGGTGCCGGGGGCGGGCT
Organism: Actinomadura sp. NPDC000929; assembly: GCF_040492065.1. NCBI lineage: Bacteria > Bacillati > Actinomycetota > Actinomycetes > Streptosporangiales > Thermomonosporaceae > Actinomadura > Actinomadura sp. NPDC000929. The sequence continues at coordinate 21,609 of NZ_JBEUPA010000071.1, forward strand.
CCGCGTCGGGCTCGGCGTCCTCGTCGACGGCGAGCCAGATGCGCCCGCCGTGGTACTCGACGATCTTCTTGCACAGCGCCAGGCCGATGCCCGTGCCGGTGTACTCCTCGCGCGAGTGCAGCCGCTGGAAGATGAGGAAGATCCGGTCGGCGTAGCGGGGGTCGATGCCGATGCCGTTGTCGGCGCATGCGAACTCCCACTCGTCCCCGGCGCGGCGGACGCTGATGGTGACGCGCGGCGGCACGCCCTCCCGGCGGAACTTGATCGCGTTGCCGACCAGGTTCTGGAAGAGCTGGACCAGCTGGGTGCGGTCGCCGGGCACGTCGGGCAGCTCCGCGACCTCCACCTCGGCGCCGGTCTCATCGCGCAGGGTGGAGAGGTTGTCCAGCGCCTGCCGGACGACGTCGTCGAGGTCGACGGAGTCCTCGGGCCGCGACATCCGCCCGACGCGCGAGAAGCTCAGCAGGTCGTTGATCAGTGCCTGCATGCGCTTGGCGCCGTCGACGGCGAACGCGATGTACTGCTTCCCGCGGTCGTCGAGCTGGTCGCCGTACCGGCGTTCGAGCATCTGGCAGAAGCTCGCGACCTTGCGCAGCGGCTCCTGCAGGTCGTGGCTCGCGACGTAGGCGAACTGCTCCAGCTCGGCGTTGGAGCGGCGCAGCTCCTCGGTCTGCTCGTCGAGCCGGCGGGACTTGTCCTCGCTGGTGCGCCACTCCTCGATGATCCGGGCGCGCATCGCGTCGATGATCGCGGCCAGCTCGTTGATCTCCGCCGGGCCGGGGACGTCGAGGCGGTGCCCGAAGTCGCCCTCCGAGACGGCGCGGACGCGGCCGGTCAGGGTCGACACCGGCGTCAGAACGGTCCGGCGGAACAGCACGGCGAGCAGCAGCGCGGCGACGACGACCATGGCGAGCGCGGCGAACGTGGACCACTGGGCGGTCCTCGCGCGCGAGTTCAGTTTCGCGGCGGCCCGGTCGTGCAGCGTGGTGATGCCGGACTGGAGCGGCGTCATGTCGCCGCGCGCCTGCACGAGCAGGCGGCTCGCCAGCCGGCTCTCGCCGCGGTCGATGCCCTGGCCGCCGGGCCCGGCCGCGACCCGGTCGGCGAACCCGGTCCGCCAGGCGCGCGAGTCGGCGGTCGCCTTGGCGAGGAGCCGGTCGACGTCCCCGTGCCCGGGCACCCCGGCGAGGAGGCGGCGCATGCGGGCGGCGGACGCCGCCTCCTGGCGCACGGCGGCCCGGTACTGCTCGACGTGCTCGCGCCCGCCCTCCTCGGCGTACGCGCGGATGGCGATGTCCTGCGCGGTGACGGCCGTGGAGAGCCGGAACTGCTCCAGCGTCGCCGGGTCGACGCGCTCGATCAGGACGTCGCGGGCCTGCTCGTTCCCGTACATCGCCATGCCGGTCTGCACGAACGCGGCCAGCAGGAGGGCGCCGAGGACGGCGGAGCCGATCCGGTAGATCTGGACGAGCCGGACCCGGCCCATCCCCCGCCCCTCGGGGATCTGCGCCCCGGACAGCACGGCGCCCGGTCCGGCGGCCCGCGCCGTCCCGGCGGGCTCGGCGGCCTCGCCCGTCCCGGCGGACGTCTCGCCGGTCACCGGTCGTCCCCCCGGCTCAGCATCAGCAGGGCGAGGTCGTCGGCGAGGACGTCCCCGTTCAGCCGTTCGGCCTCCGCGATGAGTCCGTCGACGAGCACGTCGCCGCGCCTCCCCTCCTCGTGCGCGGCCCTGGCGAGCCGCAGCAGGCCGTCCATGTCGAGGTGCCCGCCTTCCTCGCCGGCGGACCCCTCGATCAGCCCGTCGGTGTAGAGCAGCAGTCCCCACTCGTCGCCGAGCTCCAGGTCGGCGGCGGGCCACCGGGCGCCCGGGAGCAGCCCGAGCGCCGGGCCCCGCGGCTCGTCCGGGACGGCCTCCACGCCGTCCGGCGAGAAGAACAGCGGGCACGGATGCCCGGCCCGGTGCAGCCGGGCGCTGCGCCGGTCGGGCGCGATCGTCACCATGCAGACGGTCGTGAAGATCTCGTCGCTCCACCGCTCGTGCTGCAGGACGGCGTCGAGGGTGTCGAGGAGGCGGGAGCCGGTGTTCCCGGCGAGCACGAGCGTCCGCCACGCCATGCGGAGCCGGACGCCGAGGGACGCCTCGTCGGCGCCGTGCCCGCTCACGTCGCCGATCACGGCGTGGACGGCGCCGTCGGCGGTCTCCACGGTGTCGTGGAAGTCGCCGCCGAGCAGCGCGCGGTCGCGTCCCGGCCGGTAGCGGGTGTGGTGCCGCAGCGCCCGGTCGTGCAGGATCGGCACCGGCAGCAGGCCGCGCTCCAGCCGGGCGTTCTCCCTGCTGAGCGCCCGCGCCTCGACGAGCTGCCGCTCGGACTCGTCGGCGCGCTTGCGCTCGATCGCGTAGCTGATCGCCCGGGTGAGCAGCGCGCCGTCCGCGTCCTGCTTGACGAGGTAGTCCTGGGCGCCGGCGGCGACGGCGGCGACGCCGACGTGCGCGTCGGCGAGCCCGGTCAGCACGAGCACGGCGGTGCCCGGCGCGTGCTCGCGCACCTGGTGGAGGGCGTCGAGGCCCCGCGCGTCCGGGAGGGAGAGGTCGACGATGACGCACTGGATGTCGGGCCGCAGCGCGTCGAGGGCCTCGGCGAGCGTCGCCGCGACGGTGATCCGCAGGCCGGGCTGCGCCTCGGTCAGCAGCTCCTCGAACAGGAACGCGTCGCCGGGATCGTCCTCGACGAGAAGGAGGTGCGGGGAACCGGCGACACCGAGGAGCCGCTCCGCACCGCGACTGGGCATCGCGGCCATGTCTCAGCTCCTTCTGTCCGGCGAGGCCGGGTGGATGTCAGGTGGGAGGCCCTTGTCATCGAGCAAATGTTAGAGGCATCGGGCGCCGCGGGGGCACGCGGAACGGCCGAACGGTGCTCCTCCGGCGGAATCTGCTGTCCTTTCGGTAACGATGCCGCGTCCCGCGCCACTACCCCGTGACATGACCTGAACGGACGGACGGAGGAGCACGCGGTGGCAGACGAGGCCCCCGATGAACAGCGCTTCACCGCGATCTACGACGAGTGCCGCCAGCGCGTGTGGGCCTACGCCGCCGCCCGCGCCGGCGGCCAGGTCGCGGACGAGGTGGTGAGCGAGACCTTCGCCGTGGCGTGGCGGCGGCTGGCCGACGTCCCGGACCCGGCGCTGCCGTGGCTGCTCGGCGTCGCCCGGAACGTGCTGCGCGACGGGCACCGCGCGCGGGTGCGCCGCGAGTCGTTCGCGGCCGAGCTCGGGCGGTGGGCGCCGCGCCGGACCGGCGACGTCGCCGAGGACGTGGCCGAGCGGCTCGCGGTGCTGCGCGCGATGGCGTCGCTGCCGGAGGGGGACAGGGAGATCCTGATCCTCATCGCCTGGCAGGGCCTGACGCCGCGCGAGGCCGCCCGGGTCGTCGGCAGCTCGCCGCCGGCGCTGCGGGTGCGCCTGCACCGCGCGCGCCGCCGCCTGGTCCGCGCGGCCGAGGACGAGCAGCCGGACGCCCGGATCGCGTCCGCCCGCCCGGACCCGCCCAGGCCGCCCGCCCGGACCGACCCCGGACCGGGGCCGGGAGGCGCGGCGGCGCAGGGGGCACGGTCGCAGGTCGGAGTCATCAAGGGAGAGACGGCATGAAGGATGTGATGCGGGTGTTGCGGGATGCCAGGCCTGAGGAGATGGACCCGGGTGCGCCGGTGGACGAGGGCGTGCGCCGGGCCGAGCTGGCGCGGGCCATGGCGGCGACGCTTCCGGAGGCCGGGGGCGCCGCGCCCGCGCGGCGGCGAGTGCGGCCGGTGTGGGGACTGGGGCTGGCCGGGGCGGTCGCGGCGGGGGCCGTCGCCGCGGCGGCGGTGATCGTCGCTCCCGGCGGGGGCGGGACGGAGCCGGCCGGGACGGGCGGAGGCGGCGAGCGGGTGCTCGACGCGAGGACCGTCCTGCTCGCGGCGGCCGAGAAGGCGGACGGGCAGACCGAGACGATGCGGGCCTTCTGGCACCAGGTGACGGTGTCGTCCGCCACGTACACGGTCGGCGAGGGCGGCGGCGGTTACGCCGTCACGGTCAGGAGCAAGGCGGAGAGCTGGACGCCGAGCAGGCCGGGCGGCAAGGCGTGGGCCGCGGCGCAGGAGCTGGGGGCCAAGCCCGCGACCAAGGCGGACGAGGAGGCCTGGCGGCGCGCGGGGTCGCCCGGGACCTTCAAGGTCCAGGTTCCGGTGGCGCCGGGCGTCAACGGCCGCCTGAAGGGGTTCACGGCGAAGACCGCGCCCGGTCCGCGCAGCTTCAACGGCTCCGCGCTGGTCGACGGCGACAAGGTGTTCTGGCTGGGCCGGAACGTGACCATGAAGGACCTGCGGGCGCTTCCGTCCGACCCGAAGCGGCTCAAGGCCGAGCTGCTGCGCTGGTACAAGGGCCACGACACCGAGTCGAACCGGCCGATGGCGTCGGACCTGTGGCTCTACACGGTGGCGCGCGGCCTGGTGATGGAGATGCCGGTGAAGCCGGCGGTGCGGGCGGCCGCGTTCCGGATGCTGGCGGGGCTCCCGGCGGTGCGGTCGCTCGGGAAGGTCACCGATCCGCAGGGGCGGACGGGGAACGCCATCGCGCTGGACGAGAAGACGCGGCAGGGCGTGATCAGGCAAGAAATGATCATTGATCTGGCCTCGGGCGCCGCGCTGGCCAGCATGAACGTCATGGTGGCGCCGGCCGCCGGGGCGAGCGTCCCGGCGGGGCGGACGATGGACTCGACCGCCTTGATCGGCGCGGAATGGACCGATTCCCAGCCGCGCTGACGTCATTGGGGAAGGGACGGTGCCGGCGCGGTGCCGTCCCTTCCCGGCGTTAGTGGCCGGGTTGTGATCACGCGCTTCTGGGAGTGCGGCGCGCGGTTTTCTGTGCGGCTTTGCGGCCCGCGGCGGCCGCCTTGGCGCGGTTCAGGCTTTCGCGGACCTTGGCGGCGCCGCGGGCCGCGGTCACGGTGTCCTTGGCGCGCCCGGCGTAAACGGCGAGCACCTCGGCGACGGGGGGAGGCTGCCATTCCTCCTTCGCCACGATCGGCAGGACGGGGACGGGTGCGGCGGCGGAGTTTCCGGACACGGGGTTTCCAGTCACGGGGACGAGCGCGAGATGGGATTGGCAGTGCGGGCACTGCACCCCCGGATGGGTGTCTCTGCTCATAACAACAATCATTACGCGTGGGTCTGACAAAACAACCCCCGCCTTTAGCGGACCTCGGAGGCGCTTATGTGTGGCGGGCGCCCATGTGCGCGGCGCGGACGCCGCCCGTGCGGTCGTCGTGCCGCGTCCGGTCGTCGTGGCGGACGAGTGACGCGCCGCAGCACAGCAGCGCGACGATGACCGCGAGCCAGGCCACGGCGCGTCCCGCGCGCAGGCCGTATCCGCAGGTGATCCAGAGAAGGTGCAGGCCGGCGCGGCGCCACGGGTCGCGCTCGCCGTGCCGCCGCATCTCCAGCGCGCTGTAGCGGAAGTCGCGGGCGAGGCGGTCGCGGTCGGAGTCGGCGGTGGCGCGTGCCAGCTCCTGGTACAGCGTGCGCAGCCGGTCGTCGCGGCCGGCGCCGCCGGCGAGGTCCTCGGCGAGGACGGCCCGGTCGCGGCGGCGCCACGGCCGCGGCCGGCGCCGGCCGGGCGCGGTCGCGAACGCGCAGTCGCCCGAGATCCGCAGCGCGTCCGGCCGCCGCAGCCCGAGGAAGCCGCAGCCGCTGAGGTCGATGTCGGCGAGCAGCAGCCGGGTCGCGTCGGCGCGGCGCAGCGAGAGGAGCCGGACGCCGGACGGGCCGGCCCCGGCGGGCGGCTCGGGGAGCCCCTGGATCGGGTGCGCCAGCGCCCGGACGGCGGCCGGGCCCTCGAACACCGCGTCCTCCAGGTCGAGTTCGGCGTGCCGGAGCCGGAAGTCGGCCTCCCCGTGGACGATCGCGCCGCGGGCGATGACCTGCCGCGCCGCCGCGTGCACCCGCAGCCCGCCGTGCACGGTCGCGTCCGACAGCGCGATCCGGCCGCCGGCCGCCAGCGGCCCGAGCCAGGCGCCGTGCCGGAACCGTGCCCGCTCGAAGCGGGCATGGCGCGCCACCTGGACGCGCCGGAACGACACGTCGCCGCGGAAGCAGGCCCCCTGCATCGCCGCGTCCCGCCCGAACCGGGCGCGGTCGAAGCAGGCCGCGCCCATGAGCACCGCGCCGCGGAAGGCGGCGTCGGCGTGCCACCGCGTCTCGCCGAAGAGGGCGTCGCCGGTGAACACCGCCTCCTCGAAGGAGGCGTGCCGGTGGAACCGGGCCTCGTGGAAGGACGCGTTGCGCCCGAAGCGCGCCCCCCGGAACGAGACGTTGCCGAAGAACCGCGCGTCGTAGAACGACGCGCCGCCGAGGAAGCGGGCGCCGTCGAACGAGCTGTCGCCCTCCACGCACAGGCCGCGCATTCCCGCGTCCGCCGGGAGCACGGCCCCGTCGAACCGGGCGCGGCCGAGGTGGGGCCGCCCGTCGGGCCCGGTGACGGCGTCCAGGACCCCGTCCAGCAGCCACGGCGGGACGGTGACGCCGCGCAGGTCGAGATCGGCTCCGGGGCGCAGCGCGCCCGTGAACCGCTCGAACTCGCGGGGACGCAGGTGGGCGGGGCAGCCGCCCAGGTCGCCCGCGGCCCGGCCGGTGCAGCCGTCGACGGCGGTGCAGCGCGGCCAGAACACCGTGGGCGGCGAAGCCTCGTGAGGAGTCACGGTCTTCGTTCTACCCACGCGGGGGCGCGCAGTGAAGGTCTCCTGGTGGCCAGGTCGTTGCAACCCCCCGGCCACGTTCGGCGGCGACGGCCGGGACGGAGTGATCTGCGGGAACCGCGGGAATGATCGACCTATCGGATACCTCGGTGGAACCCGCACGTTCGACTTTCGTTAACCTAGATCGGGGAAAATTCTGGCATGACCGTCAATCCAGGACATGTCCCTCCGCAATCCGAGGCGCTGCCCGACGACCGCTTCCTCGACCGCGAGGAGAGCTGGCTGAGGTTCAACCAGCGCGTCCTGGAGCTCGCCGAGGACCCGGGGCTGCCGCTGCTCGAACGCGTCCGCTTCCTGTCGATCTTCTCCAGCAACCTGGACGAGTTCTTCATGGTCCGCGTCGCCGGGCTCGCCCGCCGGATGGCGACGGGCCTGGCCGTCCAGTCCGCCAGCGGCCGCCAGCCCCGCGAGGTGCTGGCGCGCACCGGCGTGGTCGCGCACGAGCTGATGCAGCGGCACGCGTCGTGCTTCCGCAAGGAGATCCTGCCCGCGCTCGGCGAGGAGGGCATCGAGCTCCTGCGCTGGGACGAGCTGGCCGAGACCGAGCAGGAGCGGCTGCGGCGGCTCTTCCGCGACCGGATCTACCCCGTGCTCACCCCGCTCGTCGTCGACTCCGCGCACCCGTTCCCCTACATCTCGGGTCTGTCGCTGAACCTCGCGGTGATCGTCCGCGACCCGGAGACCGACGCCACGATGTTCGCCCGGGTGAAGGTGCCCCCGCTGCTGCCGCGCTTCATCGAGGCGTCCCCCGACCGGTTCACGCCGCTGGAGGACGTCATCGCGGCCCACCTCGGGCAGCTGTTCGTCGGGATGGAGGTCGTCGAGCACCACGCGTTCCGGGTCACCCGCAACCAGGACCTGGAGATCGACGACGACATCAGCGAGGGCCTGCTGCAGGCGCTCGAACGCGAGCTGCTGCGCCGCCGGTTCGGCCCCGTCGTCCGGCTGGAGGTCGAGGAGTCGATCTCCGAGGGGGTGCTGGACCTGCTCACCTCCGAGCTGGGGGTGGACGAGGGCCAGATCTACCGCGTGGTCGGGCCGCTCGACCTCGGCGGCCTCGCCGCCATCGCCGACCTCGACCGGCCGGAGCTGAAGTACCCCCCTTTCGTCCCGTCGAAGGAGGCGCTGCCGGAGGACGCGAGCATCTTCAGCGCCATCCGTGAGCGCGACGTGCTCGTCCACCACCCCTACGACTCGTTCACCACCACCGTCCAGCGGCTGATCGAGGACGCCGCGTCCGACCCGCGCGTCCTGGCGATCAAGCAGACCCTGTACCGGACGAGCGGCGACTCGCCGATCGTGGACGCGCTGATGAGCGCCGCCGAGGCCGGCAAGCAGGTCGTGGTCGTCGTCGAGCTGAAGGCCCGGTTCGACGAGCGCGCCAACATCGCCTGGGCGCGCAAGCTGGAGACCGCCGGCTGCCATGTCGTCTACGGGTTCGTCGGGCTGAAGACGCACTGCAAGCTCGCGCTGATCGTCCGGCAGGAGTCCGAGGGCCACCTGCGCCGCTACTGCCACATCGGCACCGGCAACTACCACCCGAAGACCGCGCGCCTGTACGAGGACTTCGGGCTGCTCACCGCCGACCCCGAGGTCGGCGAGGACGTCAGCGCCCTGTTCAACCACCTCACCGGCTACTCGCGGCAGAGCTCCTACCACCGGCTGCTCGTCGCGCCGAACAGCCTGCGCTCCGGGCTCGTCCAGCGGATCGAGCACGAGATCGACAACCGGCGTGCCGGGCACCCCGCCCGCGTCCGGATCAAGTGCAACGCGCTGGTGGACGAGGTCATCATCGACGCGCTCTACCGGGCGTCCCGGGCCGGGGTCCCGGTGGACGTCTGGGTCCGCGGCATCTGCGCGCTGCGTCCCGGCGTGCCCGGCCTGTCGGACATGATCCGGGTGCGCAGCGTCCTCGGCCGGTTCCTGGAGCACTCCCGCGTGTTCGCGTTCGAGAACGGCGGCGAACCCGAGGTGTGGCTCGGCAGCGCCGACCTGATGCACCGCAACCTGGACCGCCGCGTCGAGGCCCTCGTCACCGTCAACGACCGGGCCCAGCGCGACGACCTGCTCGCGCTGATGGACCGGGCCATGGCCGAGGACACCCACGCCTGGACGCTCGACGCGGAGGGCACCTGGACGCGCAACCAGGCCCGTCCCGGCGAGACCCTGCGGGACATCCAGACCCACCTGGTGAAGAGCCGCCGGTGGAGGACGATCGATGCCTGAGACCATCAGGGCCGCGGGCGCGCTGCTGTGGCGCGACGGCCCGGAGTTCGCGCTGATCCACCGGCCCCGCCACGACGACTGGTCGTTCCCGAAGGGCAAGGTCGACCCGGGCGAGCACGTGCTGCGCGCCGCCGTCCGCGAGGTCGAGGAGGAGACCGGCGTCGTCCCCCGCCTCGGGCGGCGCCTCTCGACCGTCACCTATCCGCTCGATGAGCAGACCAAGCGGGTCGAGTACTGGGCCGCCCGCCCGGTCGCCGTGAGCGCGTTCGCCCCGAACGACGAGGTGGACGAGCTGGTCTGGCTGCCGGCGGAGGAGGCCGAGGACCGGCTCAGCTACCGGCACGACGTCGACCTGCTCCACGAGTTCCTGGGAGGCCCGATCGCCACCGCGCCGCTGGTCATCCTGCGGCACGCGCGCGCGGGGGAGAAGAAGGCGTGGCGGGAGGCCGACGAGCTGCGCCCGCTGGACGAGGCCGGCCGCGCCGAGGCATCCGGCCTCGCCGGGCTGCTGCGCTCCTACGGGCCCATGCGGACCGTCAGCTCGGCCACGGCCCGGTGCGTGGAGACCGTCCTGCCCTACGCGCGGCGCGTCCGCGTGCCCGTCGAGACGGAGGCGGCGTTCACGGTCGGCGAGACCAATCCGGACCAGGCCGTGGAGCGGCTGCTGTCCATGGCGGGCGCTCCCGCGCTGGTGAGCACGCACGGCGAGATCGTCTCCGAGCTCGTCGCCGGCCTCTGCCGGAAGCTGGGCGAGAAGGTCCCGGACGACACGAAGCTCGACAAGGCCGAGTTCTGGACCGCCCATCTCGCCGACGGCGCGCTGGCCGCCCTCGAACGCCACACGCCCCGGACGGCGGGGGCCTGACGAACGCGCGGGTTGCGGTCGCGCAGGGCCGACCCGTACATTCACCCTTATGGGTGAATATTCTGCTGACCTGCTCGATTCGGTCTTCTCGGCGGTCTCCGACCCCACCCGCCGCGCCATCCTGGCCCGGCTCGCCGAGTCGGACGCCCGGGTGACGGACGTCGCGGGAGCATTCCCGATCTCCCTGAACTCCACGTCCAAGCACATCCGGACGCTCGAAGGGGCGGGGCTGGTGCGGCGGAACGTGCGGGGGCGCGAGCACTTCCTGAGCCTGAACGCGGCGCCGCTCGCCGAGGCGGCCGCGTGGATCGAGCACTACCGCGCGTTCTGGAGCGAGCAGCTCGCCTCGCTCGAAGCCTTCGTCGCCGACCGCGAAGCCGCCGCCCGTGACACCGGCCGTGACACCGGCCGTGACACCGCGGAGGGGGCGTCGTGACGAACGCGTACTCGGTGACCGTCCAGCGGGAGATCGCCGCCTCTCCCGAGGTCCTCTTCGACGCCTGGCTGGACGCGCGGAGCCTCGGCTCGTGGCTCAGACCGTCCGGCATCAGGGAGACCCGGGCCGAAACGGACCCGCGTGAAGGTGGAACGTTCCGCATCGTCATGGTCGACGACGAGTCGTCCATCCTGCACTCCGGCACCTACCGGGTGATCGACCGGCCCCGGCGGCTGGTGTTCACCTGGTCCTCACCCGCGACCCGGCACCGGGACTCGGTGGTGACGGTCACCTTCCGGCCCTCGTCCGGCGCGACCGTGGTGGAGATCCATCAGGTCGGGCTTCCGGACGAGGAGGCCCGGGCCTCGCACCGTGCCGGATGGTCGGACGTTCTCCGCGAGCTCGGCGACACCCGCACACGAGACGAACCCGCACGAGACGAGGACTGAACCGTGACCACCTTGGACAAGAAAGTCGCCGTCGTCTACGGCGGCGGAGGCACCGTCGGCGGAGCGATCGCGCGTGCCTTCGCGCGCGAAGGCGCCCGGGTGCACGTCGCCGGACGCACCCGCGACCCCCTGGACCGCGTGGTGCGGGACGTCACCGCCGGAGGCGGCCGGGCGGAGGCCGCCCTGGTCGACGCCGCGGACGAGGACGCCGTGCGCCGGCACCTGGACGAGGTGACCGGGCGGGCCGGACGCCTCGACATCCTGGTCAACGCGGTCGGCGTCCCGCACGTGCAGGGGCCGCCGCTCGCGGAGCTCGACCTCGACCGGTTCATGGCCCCGATCGACGGGTACCTGCGCACGCTGTTCGCCACCGTGAAGGCCGCCGCTCCGCACCTCGCGGAGCAGGGCTCGGGCGTCGTCCTCACGATGTCCACCCCCGGCGCCCGCCTGACGGGACGCGGCTTCCTGGGCAACGGCGTCTCGTCGGCCGCGATCGAGGCGTTCTCCCGGATCCTGGCGGGCGAGCTCGGCCCCGACGGGGTGCGCGTGGTCTGCATCCGGCCCCACGCGATCCCCGCGTCGGTCGGCTCCTCCCATGTGACCGGGGCCTTCGAGGAGATGGCCGGCCGCGCGGGCGCGACCACGGACGAGTGGCTCGCCGGCGCCGTGCGGGGGACACTGCTCGGGCGCCTGCCGACGCCCGAGGACGTGGCCGAGTACGCGGCGTTCGCCGCCTCGGACCGCGCCCGGACGATGACGGGAGTGATCGCCAACCTGAGCGCCGGCTGCATCGTGGACTAGGGGAAACGTGGACTAGGGGGACCGGGGACGGCGCGGACGCCGGCCCGTCAGAACGAGGGGCCCAGCGTCCGTGACCAGGTGGTCGCCAGGAGGTCGCGGGCCTTCTCCGCCTCCGCCCGCTCCCCGCCGTAGAGGACGCCGACCGCGAAGGCGTCCGCGGTCGTGCGGGCGCGGGCGGCTGCCCGTTCCAGGTGCTCCATCGCGATCACGGCGTCCTGGTGGGCGCCGAGGACCTCCTGGATGCGCTTGGTGTCCTTGACCACCCGCTTGGCCGCCGCGCCCAGCACGGGAACCGCCAGCTCGGCCGCGTACCGGGCGCGCTTGGCCGCCTTCCGCGTCTCGTGGCGGGCGAGGTCGGGGTCGGCGGACGTCTTGATCGACGCGTAGTCCCCGGCCATCCGGTCCCAGGCCCGCGTGACGAGCGCGGGGAGCTCCTTGCGGGCCTTCTTGCCGGCCACGGCCGCCAGCGGCGGGTCGGCGACCAGCCTGTCGAGCCCGTCGAGCAGCGCGAAGTACCGCGCGTCCCTCAGGGCGGCGTTGAGGTGCCGGTACGCGGCCCGCTCGTGCCGCTCCAGGTCGTCCTGCAGGAAGGGCGGCGCGTCCGCGAAGCGGGCCCGGAGCACCTCCAGGTCGCGGACCTCGCCGAGGGCCTGCGCGACCCACCGCAGCTCGGGCCCGAGCGGCGCGGTCCGCTCCGCGTCCAGGACGGGCCGGTAGCTGCGCAGGACGCTCCTCGTCCTGCGCACGGCCACGCGCATGCGGTGGACGGCGTCGTCCTCGCCCAGCCGCGCCCCGGGGTCGAACCGCAGGATCGACTCGACCTGCTCGGCGAGATAGGCCAGCACGACCTCCCCCGTCGTGATCGAGGGTGCCTTTCCGTTGCTGGTCGCCTCCGTGATCCGCGACCGGGCCGCGGCCCGCTGCCGCGCCGCCTCCGACGGCGCGACGCCGTCCCCGAGCAGCCGCGCGAGCTTGGACGCCGACTTGGACCTCTTCGCCCCGGCCTTGCGCAGGCGCTTGCCCGCGGCCTTCAGCAGCTCCGGCGTCCCGGTGCCGAGCTCGACCTCGATCTCCCGCCAGCGCTCGGGGTCGGCCTCCCGCCCGCGCCCGGTCACCAGGTCGTCGGCGACCTCCGCGAGGGCCTCGCCGTCCGTGCCGAGCAGGCGCACGACCGTCCGGCGGGTCTCCAGGGTCGCGACGGGGCGCAGCTCCGCCCCGCGGGTGTGCGCCGCGACGAGCCCGGCCAGGCGCGCCGGGACGAGCAGGGGGCGGCCGAGGGGCGCCCGGAACTCGTGCTTGCCGTCCCCGTCCCGCCCGGCCGGCATCTTCAGGTGCCAGCCCGCGTCCGGCCCGCCCCGCCGCCGGCGCAGCGTGATCCGGTTGGCCGCCAGGCGCAGGTCCGCGGTGTCGAAGTAGGTGGCGTGCAGCTCCCGGACCTCGGGCTCCCCGACCGACGCCACGCCCGCGAGCCCGTCCAGTTCCGGCAGGACGAACCCGGCCGGGGCGTCGTACTTCTGCTCGATCTCCAGATGCCGCTCGGCCACGCGCTGCTCCTCAGGGAAGGGCGACAAATCGGGTGCACACCCAGATAGCCAGCATTCCACGTCAAAGTGAACAACGGCCGAAAACTCCTCGTCCCCTACGGGACCAGGACCGCGCGGCAGGTGGTGACGATCAGCTCGTCGACCCGCGTCGGCGGGGGCCGGTGGTCGAGCAGGTGCCGGCGGACGGCGCCGTAGGGGACGTCGACCGTGGCGAAGACCACGCGCTCGCGGTCGACGCCGCGGCGCCGGGCGAACGCGCTCAGCGCGCCCGTGGCCCGGGCGTTCAGGGCGTCGAGGGGTGCGGCGAGTTCGGCGGGCCAGGCGGCGGCGAGGTCGCGGCGGCGGTGCAGGAGCAGCACGGCGGCCTCGGCGGGGCGCTCGCGGCACCAGCGGGGCGTGTGCAGGGCGGCCGCCTCGGCGTCGTCCGCGTCCAGGGCCGCGACGAAGCCGTCCTGGAAGCGGCGGACGCAGCGGGTCCACAGGGTGGCGAGCAGCAGGTCGCGCGACCCGAAGCGGTGGTAGAGCGAGCCGGACGGGGCGCCGAGGCGCTCGGCGATGGCGGCGATGGTCGCGGCGGAGGGCCCGCCCTCGGCGGTCACCGCGAGCGCCGCGTCGAGGATCCGGTCCTCGTCGAACTTGGCCGGTCTTCCCACGCGCGCCTCCCGGATGATAGTAGTGAGAGCATTCTAGAACACAGCCTCTAAAAAAGGAGCGGCCATGTCGGCTTCCGAGATCGTCAGGGGTTTCTACACCGCGACCCAGGCGGCCGACGGGGCGGCGATCCTCACCCTCCTCCATCCGGAGTTCGAGGCGCACACGGCGCCGGGGCTGCCGTGCGGTGCGGGCGGCGACTTCCGGGGCCCCGAGGAGACCCTCGCTCGGGTGTGGGGGGCGATCTTCGCCGAGTTCGACACGGCTCCCCACGCCGAGACCTGGCATGAGACCGGAGACGGGCTGGTCGTGGTGACGGGACGGTACCGCGGGACGGCCAGGGCGACGGGCCGTTCGTTCGAGGCGGAGTTCGCGCATCTCTGGCGCGTCACCGAGGGCAGGATCTCCTGGCTGCACCAGTACACCGACACGGCCCGGTGGCGGGACGCCCTCGTCCCGTGAACCGGCGGCGCCCGCCGGGTGCGGCTCAGACGAGGTGGTACTTCATCCCCATGTGGGACGGGCGGAAGCCGATCTTCTGGTAGAAGCGGATCGCGTCGGGGCGCTGGCGGTCGGTGGTGAGCTGCACCACGCGGCAGCCGCGGGCGCGGGCGCGGTCGATGGCCCATGTGATCATCAGCTGGCCCAGCCCGGCGCCGCGCTGCTCGGCGGCGACGCGGACGCCCTCGATCTGGGCGCGCTCGGAGCCGGTGTAGGTGAGGCCGGGGATGAAGGTGAGCTGGAGCGTGCCGGCGACCGCCCCCGCCACCTCGGCGACGACCAGGCTGTTGTTGGGATCCTTCTCGATCGCGGCGAACGCTCTGAAGTAGGCCTCCGGTATCTCCTCACCCGGTGTTTCGCGGGTTGATCCCAGGGGATCGTCGGCGAGGAGCCGGACGATCTCGGGGAGATCGTCCAACGTCGCCTCGCGGAAGGTCACTTCTTGATCACTCTGCACGCCTTCCAGGCTATCGGGACGCTAAGTTGCAGCGTTCGCCCATGTCTTGTAGTACTACGGTGTGTAGTACTACGCTGAGTGGAGACCCCCCGGCTCGGACGGCGGTCTCATCGCCGCGCAGGGAGAAGTCAATGCACAACAACGAGAACGAGGAACACTGGACCGACCACGCCATCTGCCGCGGCGCGGATCCTGACCTGTTCTTCCCGATCGGCTACTCCGCGCCCGTGCTCCAGGCACAGGAGGACGCGGCCAAGGAGATCTGTTCCCACTGCCCGGTGCGGGCCGACTGCCTCGCGTGGGCGCTGCGGGTGGGGGAGCCCGACGGCATCTGGGGCGGGACGACCCCCGAGGAGCGGCGCTACCTGCGCCGGACGGCCGACGCCCCGGCGCGGCGGCCGCTGCCGGTGATCGTGGTGCGGGGCGACGCCTCCGAGTCGGAGCACGCGTCGGCCGCCTAGAACGCCACCGGCACCTTCTGCCCGTCCCGTCCGTTGGGGGAGTCAGGGACGCAGAGACTTTACGGTGGCTGACATGAGCTTTACCCCCGACCGGCAACGTTCCGAGGGCCTGGCGAAACACGGCGCCCGGGCCCTGGCGTCGGCGGTGCTGATCCTCACGGTGACCGCCGCGATGTGGGTTCTGGAGGCGTTCGACTACACGACGAACGGCTGGCTCGACCGGTTCGGGATCCAGCCGCGCGACGTGAACGACCTGCCGGACATCTTCACCGCGCCCTTCATGCACGCCGGCTTCGGGCACCTGACGGCCAACACGGTCCCGTTCCTGATCCTCGGGTTCGCCGCGGCGGCGCGGGGCATCGCCAGGTTCCTCGCCGCCAGCCTGATCATCATCGTGGTCGGCGGGCTCGGGGTGTGGTTCCTCAGCTCCGCCAACACCCTCGGGTCCAGCATCCTGATCTTCGGGTTCTTCGGCTACCTGGTGGGACGCGGGATCTTCGAGCGGCGGCTGCCCGACATCGCCATCGCGGTCGCCGTCGTCGCCGTCTACGGGACGATGCTGCTCGGCGTCCTGCCGAGCGACCCCACCATCTCGTGGCAGGGCCACCTCTTCGGGCTGCTCGGCGGCCTCCTCGCCTCGTGGTTCCTGCGCGGCGGCACGACCGCGACGTCTCGAAAAATGTCCGACTAAAAGCCTTTTGCAGTGAATGGACGCCAATCTGGCGACTCCATTGTTTTGTCGTCTCCATGGCTCTTCTTGATCTTCGTCGGGTATCGGTCCCCCCGAGGTGGGCGACCTCGCCCACCAGGGGGAACGAGCAAGGGGAGAAGGATGAGCGTGCGAAGAGCGATGGCCGTGGCCGCCGCGGGGGCGGCGGCCGGGGCGTTCGTCGTGATCGGGGCTGGGGCGGCGGAGGCGCAGACCGACACCCAGCTCTGCGAGTACCTGGTCACGGCGCGGGACGGACTCAACGTGCACGAGCTGCCCAACGTGCATTCGAAGGTCGTGGGCGTCCTGAAGTTCCACGACAAGCCGTGGGCCGACTGCAAGACCAAGGGGTTCACCGAGATCCGCGGGAACGTCCCGGTCCAGCTCCGGCACGGGTTCATCGACGTCAAGTTCCTGCGCAAGCTCCGGGTCATTCCGACCGGCGGCGTGGAGACGGGCGCGGGCGGAACCTCCACCGGCATGGACTCCGCGCTCGCCGCGGGGGGTGTCGCCACGGTCCTCGCCGGCGGCGGGATCGCGCTCGCGGCGCGGCGGCGGGCGACGGGCGCCGCCTGATCGGCACCGCCCGCGACGGGGCGGCAGGGCGGCGCCCCGCCGCCTCTCACGAGTGAACGACGGTCGCGGGGGCCCCCCGGGGCGCCGGGGCCGGGATCGCCGCGGCCGGGTGGGCCTGTGGGGGGGGTGCGGGACGGGCGCCGCCCCGGGCGGGTGCCGCGCGGCGGCCCGCAACCGCGCGGCCGGGGAAGGGAG
>NZ_JBEUPA010000072.1:0-38256 GCF_040492065.1 Actinomadura sp. NPDC000929
TGACTCGGTCGTCGGTGGACAAGAACCGCTGGTGAACCGTCTTGACGAGGTCGCCGGGCGTAGTCCGCAGCCACTCGGCGTGCGCCTCCGCCGGTAGTTGGTCGGAGATCGTCTCTTCCAGGTAGGCGGCTTCGGAGATGCCGGCGACGTCCAGCGGCTGGTAGGTGTCCGAGATCGAGATCGGTCGCCCGTTCTCGGTGGCTCGGGTGATGACGTGGTTGATCTCCTGCCCCGCAGGTACGCCGAGGGCCTCCGCGAGGTCTGGCGTAGCGGGGATCTGCTGAGTCTCCCGCTCTACCTGGACCTGTTGGTCGGACTCATTCTCGAACGACCGTTCGGCGCTCTCCATCTGGCGTTCAGGAGACACGCGAACGAGGTTCGGGCGATCGGCCACGAAGTTGCCTCGCCGCCGGACGGAGCGAACGAGGCCCTGGCTCTGGAGGAGTTCGAGGGCCTTCCGAACCACGATGTCCGAGACACCGTGCTCCTGGGCGATCTCGGCATAGCTCGGCAGCTGGGTGCGGGGTGCGAGTGCACCCCGTCGGATGCGTCGGGCGTACTCGCCTGCGATGCGGACGTAGGCCGGTTCTGCCACTGCGTGATCATCCCCTCGCGTCTTCGGTGACTCCTTCTCAGCGTATACGCATCAACGTATGCCTAAGGCTTGTGCGTATACGAAGCTACGTATACGCTGTCGTCCAGTGACCTGCTTCACACGGCAAGTCGCCGCGGTACTCAGCAGGTGACCAGGAGGTTTCGGTGTTCCCTCAGAAGTCCAGCAGCATCCCGCAGTGGCTCGCCGGCATCGCGGTCGCGATCTTCGCAATCAACAACCCGGAGAAGGCCGCCGCGCTGGTCAACCAGGTGATTCACGCGATCACGACGTTCTCGGGATCGCTGGGCTAGTCCGCGATGACCGCGACCTCTCCTCTGTCCAAGCAGCCCCGGCGCTCAAGCCACCAAGCACACCGCCGAGGGCCGCGACCCGAACCGATCACGATCCGCGTGGAGGACCGCATGCCTGTCGACCCGTCCGTGATGTCGCTGGGAGACCTGGTGACCGAACTGGGGACGCGCGGCGACTGCCGGCACGACCCGGACCTGCACATGGGCCCGGACGCGTTCGAGGACGAGCCGCTCGCCGAGCGTCTGGCCCGTCAGGACGTGGCCCGCGAGGTGTGCGAGGGCTGCCCGGTGTGGGCCCTGTGCCTGGACTACGCGCTGCGGATCCGCCCCACGTTCGGCGTGTGGGCGGGCTACCTGCCGCGCGAGCTGGCCGCGCTTCGGCGTGAGGCCCGCGCCCTGCCGGCGTCCGAAGTGGAAGAGGCCGCCTGACATGAGCAACCGCACTTACACCCATTCCGACGTGCTGACCATCGGCGTCCGCGACGGCTGGGCCGACCCGGAGACCGACCCCACCCGGATCGACTGGAGGGCGCGTCAGGCGTCCGCTGCGATTCCGTTCGCGGTTGTCGACGGGCGTCCGGTCAACCCGTGCGAGAAGACCGCCGTGCGCTACGGCCGCAACGAGCTGGGGCACTGGGGCGAGGCTCTGGCCGCCGACGCGCTGGTGTCGCTGTCCGACCCGACCGGGCGCCGGTGGATCCTGATGGTTGAGCGTGCGGACGGGCACGGCTGGGCACTGCCCGGCGGCCACGTCGACCCCGGCGAGCACCCGACCGCCGCCGCCGCGCGGGAGTTGGAGGAGGAGACCGGGCTCGCACTGCCCGCCTCGTACTTCACGGCCACCGCGCCGCGGTACGTGCCCGACCCGCGCGCCTCGGATGAGGCGTGGATGGTCACCGTGCTCAGCACGGTCCACCTGGGACGCTTCGACCGCCTGGACTTCCCGCGGGTGGTCGGCGCCGACGACGCCCGCCGCGCCGAGTGGGTACCGGCCTCCTCCTACAACGTCCTTGTCGCCGTGCTGACCGAGGTCTACGGCGGCCAGGTGTTCCCCGCGCACGTCGGCATGCTCCGCACGATGCTGGGGGTGGCTCGATGACCGCCGTCCTCCTCATGCTGTCCGCGCTCGCCGCTGTGGCGTGCTGGGTGTGCGCGTCCCCGGCGCGGCTCGCGGTCGCTGGTGGGGCGCTGCTGGTCACCCACCCCGCGCCGACGCTGGCCCTCACCGCCCTGGTAGTCGCCGGGCTGACGGCCGCCTGCGGTGTGCTGGTCTACCGGTCGCTGCGTGAGGGGGGCTGGCACCTGGTCACCGTGTGCCGCCCGAACCTGGCCCCGGCTCTCAGCCCGGCGCTGGCTCCGGCGGGGGGTGGGGCGCGATGACCCGCCGCCGTAGCTCTGCCCGGTTCTTCGACCCGACCGGCGCCCGGCACGGGCTCCCCACGTGGCCGTGGCGGATGGCCCCCGAGTACCTGCGCACCCGGCGCCAGCTCGCCGCCGAGGGCCTGCGTCCGGGCGGTCAGGAGATCGCCGGACAGGTGCTGTGGCACTCCCGCCGCTACAACGCGCCCGGTGGGGTGCGCGCCGCATATCTGTACGACGTCCGTCTGGCGTTGCCCAAGCGCGTCCCGTCCGAGCGGCAGCGCGCAGCCCTGGGCAAGGCGCTGGCCGCACGTCGGTTCTGCCCGACCTGCCGATGCGACGTCGGATACGTCCTGCCCCGCCACCTCGGCGAGTGCCTGGACTGCGCCGGCGAGACCGGGACGGAGGCGGCGGCATGAACACCACTACGTCCACCCCGTCGCCCGCCGTGCTACCGGCGCCGCGCCGCCTGCTGGGTCCGGGTTCCCTCAAGTGCTGCCCGACCTGCCGGACCCCGTTGGACGGCGGCCCGGTGCGCTTCCGCTGCGAGCCGTGCGGCCGGTCGGTGATGGCCGCCGACCTTGACACCGAGTATCACCCCGGCCCGGTGCCCAACCTCGCCCGGACCGACGACCACGACGGGAGGGACCGGCGATGAGCACGACCTACGACCCGCCCCAGCACACCGCCAACGGCCACCAGGGCGCCGGTGGGTTCGGCCCGGCCACCGGCTCGACGGCCGGACGCGACGGGTACGGGCGGCCGGTGCAGGTTTTCAACCTGCGGTACCTGCCGGGCTTCATGGCCCGCCGCCGCGGCCCCGGTGCAGAGGGCGTCGAGGGCGGGGCGCTGGCCGAGGGCACCGACCGGGCCGGTGGCTGGCTGCTGGCGGTGGCCAGCGTTCTGCTTCTGCTTCTGGCCGCCGCTCAGGGGTACGTCTCCTACCGTGCGCAGTACGCGTTCGTGCACGCCGAGAAGGGCGAGCACACCGCGTCCATGCTGGAGGCCCTCGGGCTGGACGCCGCGGCGGTCATCTTCGCGCTGCTGGCCCTGGCACAGGCCCGGCTCGGCCGTCCGGCGGTCGCCGAACGCGCGCTGAACCTGGCGTGCGTGGCGGGTTCGTTGTGCATGAACGCGCTGTCCGCCGACCCCGGCTCGGCGAAGTCGGTGGCCGCGTGGGTGATGCCCGCCGCGCTGTACGCCGCTGCATCTGACCGGCTCATCGCCGTGGTGCGTCAGCGCGCTTTGGCCGGCCGCGACGGCGCCGACGAGTCCTCGCCGTTGGCCGCCGCCCGTGGCACCGCCCTGTGGACGCTGCGGTTCGGGATGGCGCCCGTCAGCACCGTGCGCGGCTTCCGCGCGTGGGTGCTGGACGAAGCCCCCGTAGCCCCCGGCCGCCGTGCCCTGCCCAGCCGCCCCGATCTGCCCGCACTGCTTGCGCCCCGCGACACCGGCCGCGACAGCAAGGGCGACGCCGAGGACGACACCCGCCGCGACGGCCGGGGCGAAGGGAAGGGCGACGGCAACCGCGACACGGCACGCGACGGTGACCGCGTCAGCAAGCCGCGGCGGCCTCGGCCCCGGCGTCGTACCGGCGGCGCGACCACGGCCGACAAAGCGCGTGCGTTGCTGGCCGCCGAGCCGTCGCTGAGCGGTGCTGAACTCGGCCGCCGGTTGAAGGTCACCCCGCGGACCGGGCAGCGCCTGCACGCCCAGATCACCGCCACCGAGGGAGGGACCCAGTCATGAGCTTCAGCAAGCCCATGGGCGAGGTGGTACGTCTGCCCGTCCCCAACAACACCGCCCCCGCCGACGTCGACGACTCGGCGCCCGGCATCGACGCCGCGCCGGACGGTGCCGAGGGCGCGTACCCCGAGGTTGCCGCGGAGGTGGACACCTCCTTTGAGGTCCAGCTCGACCCCGGCGCCGATCCCGACGCCGAGGGCGTACCGGTCGATGACGGGGTCGGGTACCTGCTGGACGACCCCGAGGGCGACGCCTATCCGGTCATCCCGCATCACCTGCGCAGCCTTGGCGGGGTCGGTGAGGCGATCGGGCGGCACACCCGCCGCGCAGCTCACCGGCTGGCCTTCCACGCGATCCGCGCGCCCCGCTACGTGGCGCTGGCGGGGCTGTGGGGCGCGGTCGGGGTGTGGCGGCTGATCGACCGGCAACTGTCGTGGTGGTGGGTGTCGGAGAACGACTACCTTCGCTCCCTCGCGGTTGCGCAGGGCGATTCACGCGAGTGGTACAAGCTGCACCGCGAGGTGAAGGAGACCCGCCGCGTCCGGGGCACCATCCTGGCCGGGCAGGCCGCCGCGGTGCTGGCCGGTGGGCTGCTGCTGGTGAAGTTCGCGCCGTGGTGGGGGTGGGCCGCGGTCGCCGCCGTGGCGGTGCCGTGGCTCGCCCACTTCGGCCGCCCCGAGGACCACCCGATCATCGCCCCGGCCACGACCGTGCCGCGGTTCCGGCTGCTCAACCACGACGTGGTGCTGCGCGCCTACTACTCCGCCGGCCTCGGCCACCCCGACAAGATGAACGAGCAGGTCACCTTCGAGACCACCATGTCCCGCACCAAGGAAGGCGAGGGGTCACAGGTCAAGGTGGTCCTGCCGCACGGCACCGGCTTCGATGCCGTGGTCAAGGCCAAGGACAAGCTCGCCTCCGGCCTGGACGTGGCGCCCTCGCAGGTGTACCTGACGCACGACCCCTCCAGCCACCGCCGCCACACCCTGACGGTGATGGACCGCGACCCCCTGGCCGTCCCGGCGGGCAAGACGCCGCTGCTGGACTGCAAGCGCCGCAACATCTGGCGGCCGGCGCCGTTCGGGCTGGACGAGCACGGCCGCAAGGTCGCCCTGGGTCTGTTGTGGATCTCGATCCTGATAGGTGCGCAGCCCCGCAAGGGCAAGACGTTCTCGGCGCGGCTGCTGGCGCTGTACGCCGCGCTGGACCCCTCGGTGCGGCTGTCGGTGGTGGACGGCAAGAACTCCCCGGACTGGAACAAGTTCGCGATGGTCGCCTACCACTTCATCCGCGGCACCGTGCCCAACCGTGCCGGTGACCCCGTCCGCCAGCTCATCGCCGCACTCACCGAGATCAAGCAGCACATCATCGACACCAACGACTTCCTGTCGACCCTGCCGGTCGAGGAGTGCCCCGAGGGCAAGCTCACCGAGGAACTGTGCCGCCGCTACCCCAAGCACCTGTTCATCTGGATGCTGGTGGTGGAGGAGTTCCAGAACTACTTCGAGCTGCCGGACCAGGACGACAACAAGGAGATCGCCGACCTGCTGTCGTTCATCCTGGCGGTCGGCCCCTCCTCCGGGGTGGTCCTGCTGTCGTCCTCGCAGAAGCCGTCCGGGGTCGGTGCCGGTGACGTGCAGCGGCTGTTCAACCGGTACCGCGACAACCACGCCGTGCGGTTCGCGCTGCGGTGCGGCAACCGCAACGTCTCCGACGCCATCCTCGGCGGAGACGCCTACTCCGAGGGCTTCGACGCCTCCGCGCTGCCGGTCGGCAAGCCCTACCTCGGCGTCGGCTACCTCTACGGCGCCGACGACCACACCCCGACCGTCCGCACCCACCTGGCCGACCACGGCGACGCCGAGAAGATCCTCACCGCCGCCCGCAAGCTCCGCGAGCGCGCCGGCACCCTGAACGGCTACGCCGCCGGTGAAGACACCGGCGTACCCGACCGCGACGTGATGGCCGATGTGCTGGCGGTGTTCGGCGCCGACCCCGGCCTGCACTGGACCGAACTGGCCGAACGGCTCGCCGGCCAGTTCCCCGACCGATGGGCCGACGCCACCGCCGACGCCGTCTCGGCGCAATACCGAGACCTGGGCGTGCCGAGCGTGGACGTCAAGCGCGGCGGAGTCACCCGCAAGGGATGCCGCAAGCGGGACGCCAAAGCCGCCACCGACGGCACCGCCGCGGGCTGACCCGCCCGGCTCCGGCCACCGATCCGGGCCGCTACCCGGTAGCGGCACCGCTACCTGCCCGACCTGCGAAAACGTCGCTACCCGCTACCTGCCGCTACCCGCACACCGCCCCTGACCTGCCCGGTAGCGGGTAGCGGCCCCCGGCCACACACCCACGATGCGAGGACCCCATGGCCCTGAAGATCCAGGTACTCAAGTGCGGACGCTGCGGCAAGCCCCGCAGGCTGACCCACACCTGCGTCACCCGCATGGACCGCCGCGGCAAGCCCGGCAAGACCCGCCTCAAGCCCCGCGTCACGGCGATGTGCCGAACCTGCGGCAAGCCTCGCGGCCTCAACCACACCTGCCAGATCTCGACCGACTTCAAGAAGCGCAAGGCCGCCGCCGCACGCCGCGAGGCCGCCGAGCGCAAGCGCCGGCAGGCCGCCCGCCGCAAGGCCGCCGCCGCGGCCCGCCGAAAGAACACCGCGACCAAGCCCCGCAAGCCCACCGCGACCAAGCCCACCGCCAAGACCACCAACGGCAAAACCACCCCGGCCAAGGCGCCCGCGGGCAAGACGGGCGCAGGCAAGGCCACGCACGACTACCGCACCTGCAACGACACCGACTGTCCCCGCTACGCCTGCCAAGCGTGGAAAGAGGCATACGCCGAAGCGATGGCCATCGGGCTGGAAGACGGCTACCAGCAGGGCCACGAGCAAGGCCGCCGCGAAACCGCCCACCAGGCCGGTGGCATGCCCGCCAACGAGAAGCAGATCAAAGCGCGGGTCGCCGCGGACTTCGCTGAGGACAACGTCCGCGAGGACGAGATCCTCCTCAAGCCCAACGGCGACATCGTCATCGACCGCCGCAAGACGGTCGCGTGGGCTCAGCCCGTGGTCATCGGCCGGTGGAAGCCCTAGCCCGCAGATCACGCAGCACACCCGACGACCGCGCCCGAAGGAGAACCCCCAATGGTCACACTGCTGCTGCTCGCCATGGCCGGATCCGCGCTGTGGGCGGTCAGCGTCTACGCCTACCCGTTCCGCCCCTGCCGCCGCTGTGAGGGGACCGGCCGCAAGCACGGCAGCACCCGCCGCAGGTTCGGGCCCTGCAACCGGTGCGGCGGCACCGGCCGCACCCAACGCCTCGGCTCCCGCACCGCACACCGCACCGTGCTGTCAGTCCGCTCGGAGATGGCTAAGGAACGCCAGCGCAAACGCGACCGCAAGGCCACCGACCGCGCCACTCACCCCCGCCGTCTCCACGACCACTGACTAGCCCCCACGAGCCGCCTGAAGGAGGACGTCAAGCGGCCCCCGGCGCCAAGCCACCAAGCACACCGCCGAGGGCCGCACCCCAACCGATCACGAACCCGAACGGATCCGAAGACCCGCCGAGCCCTAGAAGAGGCACGTCCATGATGACACCCAATCCGCCCGAACTCCCGCCAGTCGAGCAATGGCCGATCATCACCGGCCCCGACTGCCCCCTGTGCGAACGCCCCGCCGACGTGGTGTACATCGGCCCGGCCACCACCCCCGCCGGAAAGGCGGTTACCTGCTGGCAGTGCCGTGCCTGCCGACACGACTGGACCATCCGAGCCCACCACTGGCCCGTGCAGGACGGCCCCGACTGCCCGTACTGCCTCACCGAGGTCACTTGCTGGGCCGCGCTCGCCCCCGACACCCCCGGTGACTTGTGGACCTGCCACAACGGTCACGAGTTCGTGCTGACCCCCGAGGGCTTGATCATCCTCCCCGAGGACGCCGCATGAGCGAGGCCACCGACTTCATCCGCGAGTGGAACCGCGCCGCGATCATCCGCAACGGCGGCGTGGTCATCACCCCGCGTGGCCAGATCACGGCCGAGACCGCCGAGCACATCCGCCTCGCCGAGGACGCCGGGCAGCGCGTCACCTACGTCACCAGCCGTCCGGACCGGCGCCCTGCCCGCTCGGCACGGCGGCCGGTCGAGGCCGAGCCGCTTCCCGACTACGCCCCGGACGCGCAACCCGACCTGTTCTCCGCGCCCGCCAGACAGCGAAAGGAGGCCGCATGACCCGGCCGCCGTCGATGCTGCCTTCCCGTCCGTGGAACGGGCTGTGGCTGCTGGACGCGTTCTGTTGCGCCGGTGGCGCCGCGATGGGCTACTACCTGGCCGGGTTCGAGGTCGTCGGTGTCGACGTCGAATCCCAGCCGAACTACCCGTTCGCCTTCGTGCGGGGCGACGCGATCGAGTTCATCAAGGCCCACGGCCACGAGTTCCACGCCGGGCACGGCTCGCCGCCTTGCCAGGGCTACAGCACCCTCAACGCCTACAACCACAAGGACTACCCGCACCTGATCGCCCCCACCCGACAGGCATTCCAAGCGGCCGGACTGCCGTATGTCATCGAGAACGTCCAAGCCGCCGCAGGTGAGCTGATCGACCCGGTCACGCTGTGCGGCCCGATGTTCGGATTGGCGATGTACCGGCACAGGGCCTTTGAGACCTCCTTCCCCTTCACCGCCCCCGCCCATCCGGCGCACACCGCCCTGTGCGCCCGCAACGGCTACCTGCCCACCCCCGACCGGCCGTTCATGAGCATTCACGGCGGCCGGCACTCGCGGGCCTGGCAGAACGCCGCCGCCGACGCCATGGCCATGTCCTGGACCCGCGTCCCCACCGGCGGCGACATCCCGCGAGGCATCCGCGAGGTGTGCGAGGCCATTCCACCCGCCTACACCCACCGCCTCGGCGCCGCCCTCGCCCTCCACCTGACCGCTGACCGCGTCCTGTACGAGGGGAGCGCGGCGTGACCGGCCACCGACCCCCCGCCCCCAACCCGCAAGTCCGTTACGCGCTGGCAGCCGCCGCCCGCGGCTGGCATGTGTTCCCGCTGACCATCGGCGACAAGGTGCCGCCCAAGGGGCTGCGGTGGAAGAGGGTCGCCACCACCGACCCCGACGCCATTCAGGGGATGTGGGCTCGCCGCCCCTACAACATCGGGATCGCCTGCGGACCCTCCCGCCTACTGGTGATCGATCTGGACATGCCCAAGCCCGGCGAGTGCCCGCCGCCCCAGTGGGCGGTGCCCGGCGTCAACGACGGCGCCGACGTGTTCGCCATGCTCTGTGAACAGGCCGGCCAGCCGATGCCGCTGGAGACCTTCCACGTCCGCACCCGCCGCGGCGGATCTCACCTGTACTTCAGCGCACCCGACGGCATCCGGCTGACCAACACCTCCGATGACCGCGGCAACGGGCTGGGATGGAAGGTCGACACCCGCGGTGACGGCGGATACGTCGTCGGCCCCGGCTCCTACGTCGACCTCCCGGACGGCATCGGCACCTATGACCCGATCCACACCCCGGCCCCGGCACCGCTGCCCAGCTGGCTCGCCGAACGGCTCCGCCCCGCACCGCTGCCACCGCAACGCCCGGTCACGGTGCGGCTGGCCACCGGCAACCGCGGCGCCTACCTGAACAGGGCTCTCACCGCCAGCCTGAACGCCATCGCCGACGCGCCCCAGGGGCGCCGCAACGCCACCTTGTACGGGGCCGCCGTCGCCCTCGGCCAGCTCGTGGCCGGGGGTGCCCTTGACCTCGATGACACCGAGCAACTGCTGACCGCTGCCGCCGTGCGCGCCGGGCTGGCTCCCATGCCATCCCGCCGGACCATCCGGTCCGGGTTTCGCGCCGGCACCCAACGCCCCAGGAGCGTGCCCGCATGACCAGCAAGCCGCCCCTGCAAGCCGGATCCGGCCCCGAAACCATCCGCGTCCTGAAAGCCGCGCTCGCCGGCAACTCCTTGCCCGACACCTACGTGTCCGCTGGCTCCCTGGTCCATATGGAGACCGTGTCCGGCGGGCAGACGTCCCCTGCCGCCGACGAAGACTCGCCGCTTCCGGTCACCGCAAGCCCGGTCACCCCGGCCACTCTCGCGGGCCTGCTGGCCGAACACGCCTACGTCTACCGGGTCCGGTCCCGTAGGGACGGTAACGGCGGAACCGAGACGTTCGAGGAGGAGGTCACCCCGCCGCGCGACATCCTGGCCTCAGTGCTGGCCGGCAAGACCTGGCCGGGCCTGGCCCCGCTGCGCGGCGTGATCGGCGCCCCCGTGCTCCGCCGAGACGGCACCCTGCTGCAACGCCCCGGCTACGACCCGGCGACCGGCCTGTACCTGGCCTCCAAAGTCGCGCTGCCGCCCGTTCCCGACCGGCCCACCCCCAAGCAGGTGGCGGAAGCCCGCGACTTCGTGCTGAACCGGTTCCTGCGCGACTTCCCGTGGTCCAGCGCGGCTGACCGTGCCAACTATGTGGCGCTGCTGGTCACGCCGATCCTGCGGCACTTCACCCGGTCCCTGACGCCGTTCGCGCTGATCGACGCGACCATGCCCGCCTCTGGAAAGAGCATCCTGACCGGCGGTCCCGGCATGCTCTACGGGCAACGGGTCATGCCCTGGGCCTACACCGAAGAGGAACTCCGCAAGTCCATCACTGCCGTGCTGGCCGAACAGGTCGGGGTGGTGGTGTGGGACAACCTCGCCGAAGGCACCGTCATCGACTCGGCCACCCTGGCCCTGCTCGTCACCGCCGGCGTGTGGTCCGACCGCCAGCTGGGCGCGTCCCGCAACATCGCCACCGTCAACGACCGCCTGTGGATGGCCACCGGCAACAACCTCCAAGTCGGCGGGGACATGGCCTCCCGCACCGTCCGGGTGCACCTGGACCCGAACATGCCGCGGCCTGAGCAGCGCGACCAATCCCGGTTCGGGATCCCGCACCTGGACCAGTGGATCACCACCCCTTCCAATCAGCTCACCGTCCTGTGGCACCTCCTGGTCCTGGTCCTGGACTGGACACGCAACCAGGCACCGCGAGCCGACACCGTCTCCATGCGGCAGTTCACCCCGTGGGCCCAAGCCCTCGGCGGGTTCCTGGCCCACCACGGCATAGAGGGGTTCCTGGCCAACGCCGCCCAAGTGCGTGACATCGATGAGGACGAAACCCGCTGGCGCGCGTTCCTGGCCTGCTGGCACGACCTGCACGGCAACCAGCCCATGACCGCCGCCGACTTGCGCCGCTCCGCCGAACCCGACCGCATCGGACTGGACGAACACGACCGGTGGGAAGGCCAGTTCATCACCACCCACACCGGCCGCCCGCCCAACGTGCTCGCCCTCGGCCGCCTACTCACCGGCCAAGTCGGACGCTGGCGCGGCGACTACGTCGTCCGCTCCGCCAAGAACAACCGCGGCGACCGCAACGTGTTCTGGGTGGAACACCATGACTGACCGCAGCGAGCCCCGAAGAACGCTGAAACATCCCCGCAATCCCCGCAACGCCGCAGAACCCGCCCTCTACCTGCAACGACGGGTTGCGGAGATAGCAGACAGCGACAGAAGTCCATCTCCGCATCTCCGCAACCAGTGCGGAGATGAACCCCCGATTGCGGAGATGACCCGAGGACCACCCCGTCCATCTCCGCACCCATCACCGCAGGTCACGGCCACAACTGCGGAGATGCGGAGATGCGGAGATGTTTCAGCCCCTCCCGTACAGCACAGCGAACCGGCGCCAAGTCACCATGCACACTGCCGGGTCTCTCACCCCATGACCGATCACGTCTCAAAGAACGAGGGTCGTCCCATTGACCGAAGTCGCCACCGACTCTGAGCGGCACCTCATGGCAGCGCTCGAATTCCCCACAGCCAACGACACTGATCTCCTGACCGTTGAGGAGGCCGCTAAGCGGCTCAGGATCGGCCGTACGAAGATGTACGCCCTTATCGCCTCCGGTGAGGTGGAATCCGTAACTATCGGGACTCTTCGCCGCGTCCCTCCGGAGTGTCTGACCGTCTACGTCTCTGCTCTTATGCGACGCGCCAGGAGCGCAGCATGAATGGAAATGGTGAGAGGCGACGCAACGCCAACGGCCGTTCCTCCATCTACTACGGCAAGGATGGGTACTGGCACGGCCGCGTCACAGTAGGCGTGAAGGACGACGGCACGCCCGACCGCCGGCACGTTCAAGCCAAGACAAGGGCCGAGGTCGCCCGGAAGGTCAAGAAGCTTGAGGAGCATCGGGACCAGGGCCGCGTGCCCAAAGCAGGGCAGCGCTGGACCGTTGATAAGTGGCTCACGCACTGGATTGAGCACATCGCCGCCCCGCCCAGAATCTCGGAGAACGCGCATGCGGGGTATCGCGTGGACGTCGAGAAGCACCTCATCCCCGGCCTTGGCGCTCATCGACTGGACAGGCTCACGCCGGAACACTGCGAGAAGCTCTACACAAGGATGCAGGAGGAGCAGGGGCTCTCCGCAGGCACGGCCCACCACGCACACCGCACTCTGCGCAATGCCCTCAACGTGGCTGTTCGGCGGGGCCATCTAGGCGTCAACCCGGTACTTCTCGCAACCGCGCCACGGCTGGATGAGGAGGAGCCCGAGCCGTACAAGGTTGATGAGATCAAGCGACTGCTCAAGATCTCTCAGGAGCAGGAACGGAACGGTGCTCGATGGGTTCTCGCCCTGGCACTCGGTCTGCGCCAGGGGGAGGCGCTCGGTCTCAAGTGGGAGGACGTGGACCTTGATTCGGGTCTAGTTCGTATCCGGCGCGGGCGCCTCCGGCCCAAGTACGCCCACGGGTGCGGCGCTGAGTCGTGTGGTCGGAAGGCTGGCTATTGCCCGCGGCGTCGACAGGTCCGGGCGGAGACTGGCCGGACCAAATCCAAGGCGGGACGTCGTGTGATCGGCCTACCCGCACCCCTGATCCGGCTCCTTGTGGAGCACCGAATCAAGCAAGATGCTGAGCGCAAAGTGGCACGCCAGCTCTGGCATGACGGCGGATACGTCTTCACCAAGCCAGACGGGCTTCCTCTGATCCCGAACACCGACTACCGCGAGTGGAAAGCACTACTGGTGAGGGCGGGACTCCGTGAGGCTCGACTTCATGACGCCCGCCACACAGCCGCAACGGTCCTCCTCATCCTCGGCGTTCCGACCCCTACGGCCATGGCCATCATGGGATGGTCAAGCGCCTCCATGGCCACGCGCTACCAGCACATGAGCGACACCATCCGGAGCGATGTAGCTGCCCGTGTTGGGGATCTCTTGTGGGGAACCGGCGAACGCCAGGACGGGGCCGAGGGCCAACGAGACTGAGGCTTGGCTGTCTTCTAGCCTGATCAGATCGCCAGCACACACCCTGCCACCCCCTTCAGAGTGCCTCGCATCGCATGGTGCGGGGCACTCTCGCTGGTTGGCTGGATGAGGGCCTATCTATCTGTGCGTGCGCGCGCGGATAGCACGGCCTACGAGATCGTTGCAACCTCATCGACGACTGCTCGGGGGGGTGGGCGTACCCCCTCCCAGACCTGGTGGGAGGGGGTGGCTCTCGCTGGTTGGCTGGATGAGGGCCTATCTATCTGTGCGTGCGCGCGCGGATAGCACGGCCTACGAGATCGTTGCAACCTCATCGACGACTGCTCGGGGGGGTGGGCGTACCCCCTCCCAGACCTGGTGGGAGGGGGTGGCTCTCGCTGGTTGGCTGGATGAGGGCCTATCTATCTGTGCGTGCGCGCGCGGATAGCACGGCCTACGAGATCGATGTGGCCCCCGGCTTGGGCTTACTGGATCCCTCTTCTCAACTCACCGAGCCCGAGGCCAACAACCCTCTGGCTTCCGAAGTTCCGGACTTCCGGACTCCCGGAATGCTCTCGATAAGGAGTACCGCGTTCCTCTTCGCATGCGATCGGCTCGTTGGCATGATGTTCTGGAGGACTGGGGTTGCACTATCCGCAATGGGCGTCCGATGACTGGCTAGGCGATCCATCAGCGAGTAGATAGTTATCTGGATTGAGAACGGATTGAGTCATTGGAAGCATTCAATGTTCTTCAACATCTCTGCTGGTAAGCCTCGATAGCTCACGCGCATCGGATCTATAGAAAATTCAGGCTTTATGTCGGACATGGGCGGTTTGGGGTGACTGAGGGCCGCGCAAGCTATCACGTGAGGTTCCCGATCTTGTCTCTGGAGGGGCGTGCCCCCTCAGATCGCCCCTGAGGCTGCTTGGAGTGTCGGACGCCCCGCCTGTCGGCGCCGTGTGATAGAACCGCGCGTCGCGCGTTCCCGCGCGCCCGTGCGCGGCTACCACGGGCGATCGCTGCGATGCCACCCAGAAAGCCCTGAGGTGCTTTCTGGCACACGGGAATCGAGCTGCGCGCCATAAGTCTCGGGTGCGGTAGCGTTGTGCCGTCAGCGTCGATCTGAGGCCCGTGCGCGAGCGGTGGAGAGGGGTGGTTGGTGTGGTTCAGAAAGAGAAGCGCCAGCGAGGGGCCCGGGACGGCCCGCCCATTTCTCGCTTGCGGGCGAGAAGCCCCCGAGACAGGAGGCAGCGCCTCCACATACGCGAACGGCTCCCTGGTCAGAGGGAGCCGCTCTGCGTCCAGTCCCCCGAGATATCTGCAGATCCAAGAGAAGGACGGTAGTGGTGAGCCTACCTTGGCGTAGGAAAATTCAGAACAGTACCCCCCCTGACCAGCCCGAGGAGCCCGAGCGCCTCTCCCTGCGTTGGGCGATCATCTTGGGTTACTCGATCATCGGTGGTGTTGCCGTCGAAGCGGCCGGCAGCGCAGCGGAAGTCGGGCCGTCGGCCCCCATGGCGGGGGTGGGCTTCGGCATCGCGATCGCGATAGGCCTCCACAAGATCCTCAAGTAGGTCGTCCCCACGCGCGCTCGCCCTCGGACGGGCGCGCGTGGCGGGATCAGAGGCCGTCGCTGAGCGGAATCGAGACTAAATCTGAGACTAGAAACGCAGAGGGCGGCATCCGTTCGGATGCCGCCCTCTGGCGTCGTGCCTGGTCAGACGAGCGGAGGATACGAGATTCGAACTCGTGAGGGCGTGAACCCAACACGCTTTCCAAGCGTGCGCCCTAGGCCACTAGGCGAATCCTCCACGCGGAAGCCTACCGGTTCTCGGGCAGTGACCTGACATCAATAACGGCGTCGACCGGGATCGGTCCGTAGACGTGGGGGAACAGCTCGTCCCCGGCGGGCTCGTGGCGGACGGGCGCGTCGAGGCGGGAGACGTCGATGACCAGCAGAACCAGGGCGTCGCGAGGGACCTCGCCGTAGAAGCGGCCCAGCACGCCGTCCACCTGGGCGAGGTCGGACGAGCAGTGGATGAAGCCCTCCTCGTCCAGGGTCCGGCCCAGGGTGGACATGGTGTACGCCACGCCGGTGCTCCGGGCGGATTCCCAGTGGGTTCGTTCGGCGATGTGCAGGAGCGTGTCCTGGGAAGAGGCGGGCATGGGCGGAGACTACGCTGGAATGCGTGGCCATCCGGGGCCGGGGATGCCATAGACTTTGGGCAGACCCCTCGCACGGCGTCACCCTGTGAACCTCCCCAGGGCCGGAAGGCAGCAAGGATAAGCAGGCTCTGGCGGGTGTGCGGGGGGTCCCTTGGTTTGACGGCGACCGGCCCGCGACGGCCGGTCCACGGCGACACGGCGCTTCTGACGCTCTGCTTCTCGAGGGAGGGCGGACCCCCGATGAGTCTGGCTCTGTACCGCAAGTACCGGCCAGCGACGTTCGCCGAGCTGAAGGGGCAGGAACACGTCGCCGAGCCTCTCCAGCAGGCGCTGCGCAACGGCCGGATCAACCACGCGTACCTGTTCAGCGGTCCGCGCGGCTGCGGCAAGACGTCCAGCGCCCGGATCCTCGCCCGCTCGCTGAACTGCGAGGAGGGGCCGACCCCCGACCCGTGCGGCAAGTGCGACTCGTGCGTCGCGCTCGGACCGTCCGGGACCGGGCACATCGACGTGATCGAGATCGACGCCGCCTCCCACGGCGGGGTCGACGATGCCCGCGACCTGCGGGAACGGGCCTTCTTCGCCCCGGTCGCGGCGCGCTTCAAGGTGTACATCATCGACGAGGCGCACATGGTCACCCGCGAGGGCTTCAACGCGCTGCTGAAGCTCGTCGAGGAGCCGCCGCCGCACCTGAAGTTCGTGTTCGCGACGACCGAGCCGGAGAAGGTCATCGGGACGATCCGGTCCCGGACCCACCACTACCCGTTCCGGCTGATCCCGCCGGGCGTCCTCCAGGACCTCGTCGAGGAGATCCTCAAGAGCGAGGACGTCCCGTACGAGGCGTCCGCGCTGCCGCTGGCCGTCCGGGCCGGCGCCGGCTCCGCGCGCGACACGCTGTCGATCCTCGACCAGCTCCTCGCCGGATCGGACGAGAAGGGCATCACGTACGCGCGGGCCGTGTCGCTGCTCGGCTACACCGACTCCGCGCTGCTGGACGAGGTCGTCGCGGCCTTCGCCTCCCGGGACGGCGCCGCCGTGTTCGCCGCGATCGACCGCGTGATCGAGAGCGGCCAGGACCCGCGCCGCTTCACCGCCGACCTGCTGGAGCGCCTCCGCGACCTGGTGATCCTGTCGAACGTCCCGGAGGCCGCGGGCTCCGGGCTGCTGAACTTCCCGCCGGACGAGCTGGAGCGCATGCGGCGCCAGGCGTCCTCGATGGGGCCCGGGGAGCTGACGCGTGCCGCCGATCTGCTGCACACCGGGCTCACGGAGATGCGGGGCGCCACGTCCCCGCGGCTGCTGCTGGAACTGATCTGCGCCCGGATCCTGCTGCCGGCCGCGTACGAGGACGAGGCGTCCATGTTCGCGCGCCTCGACCGTCTGGAACGCCAGGCCGGCCAGGGCGGCTTCGGCGGTGGCCAGGGCGGCTTCGGCGGCGGGCAGGGCGGTGACCCTCTGGCGCAGGCCTTCGCGTCCGCGGCGCCGTCGGCGGCCCCCGCCCCGGGCGGCGCGGGGCAGGGTGGTGCCGCGCAGGGTGGTCCCGCGCAGGGTGGTCCCGCGCAGGGTGGTCCCGCGCAGGGTGGTCCCGCGCAGGGTGGTTCCGCGCAGGAAACGCCGGGCCAGCCAGGTCAGTCAGGTCAGTCTGGGCCGCAAGGACACTCGGGGCCGCAAGGACAGCAAGGACAGCCGGGGGGGACGTCTTCTCGCGACGGGGGTTCTCAAACTCCCGGAACCCAGTCCCCTCCCTCCCGGGGGGCCGACCCCACTTCCAGTGTCAACCCCGCCCCCGGTACGGCACACGCAGAATCCGGTTCTGTGGATAACCGTGGAGCCGTCCCGGCCACGACCGCTCCGAACACAGCCGCTCCAGCCACGGCAGCCGCAGCCACCCCGGTCCCAGGCACCCCGCCCGCGGCCGCCTCGGCTACGACTAGCCCGGCTGCGGCGGCTCAGTCCTCGGCCGCGCCGACCGCCGCGCGGCCCGCGTCCAGCGCACCGCCCGCACCCTCCAGCGCACCACCGGCGCCCGCCGCGTCGAGCGCAGGTGGCGGAGGGGCGGACTTCTCCACCATCCAGCGGCTCTGGCCGGACGTCGTCGAGGCCGTCAAGCAGAAGAGCCGCGCCACCTGGATGGTCATCATGTCCGGGGTGCAGCCGATCTCGCTCGAGGGCAGGATCCTCACCCTCGGCTTCGACGCGGAGGGACGCCGCCTCGGCTTCGTCAACGGCGGCCGCGACGCCGTCCTGCGCGAGGTCTTCAAGGAGCGGATGGGCGTCGACTGGCGGATCGAGACGGTCGTGGGCGGATCGCCCGGCGGCGGGTCCCCACCGGGGGGAAGGCCGGGCCCTAGCTCGGGGTTCGGTGGGGCGGCCACACCGAACCCGGCACCGCAGCCGCGGCCGCCCGCCCAGCCGTCCGCGCGCCCGTCCGCGCCGAGCGCCGACCGGCGCCCGGAGCCGCCGCCTCCGCCGCCGGACGAGCCCCCGCCGCCGCCCGAACCCTCTCCCGTGGACGAGAGCGACGAGGTCGACCCGGAGGGCGACGCCGACGCCGACGGCACCGAGGCGGAGATGAGCGGGATGGCCCTCATCCAGCGCGAACTCGGCGGCCAGATCATCCGCGAGATCGACAACTCGGCTTCCTGAGCCCAGCGTGCCGAGCCCGGCGGCAGGGCCGGGAGGCGGCCGAATCCCGGATCTGCTTCCGAAATGGCGCGCTGGGGTCCTCGCGTACCGAAACGGCCTGGGAACCCGTAGTCTCGTGGGACGGACGTCCGGTGGCTGGCGGAGCGCCAGAGAGAAGGCCCTCGGGGGCCGGAAGAGGGAGTGCACCGTGGAACCCGGTGGTCAGCTGAACATGCAGGAACTCCTGCAGCAGGCGCAGGCCATGCAGGAGCAGCTCTTCAACGCCCAGCGCGAACTCGCGGAGACCGAGGTGACGGGGACCGCCGGCGGCGGGCTCGTGACCGCGACGGTCAACGGGCAGGGCGAGGTCACGGGCCTGGCGATCGACCCGAAGGCGATCGACGTCGACGACCCGGCCGACACGGCGGAGACGGTCGCCGACCTGGTGCTGGCCGCGATCCGCGACGCCGCCCGCGAGGCGCAGGAGCTCCAGCAGGAGAAGATGGGCCCGCTCGCCCAGGGGCTCGGCGGCGGCGGGGGCATCCCCGGCGGCTTCCCCGGCCTCGGCGGCGCCTGAACCGGGGCGCGGGCAGAAGACGACCAGTAAAGGAGGGGTCCGTTGTACGAAGGGGTGGTCCAGAACCTCATCGACGAGCTGGGCAGGCTGCCCGGCGTCGGCCCCAAGAGCGCGCAGCGGATCGCCTTCCACCTCCTCGCAGCCGATCCGGCCGACGTCGAGCGCCTCGGCAAGGCGCTCAAGGAGGTCAAGGACAAGGTCCGCTTCTGTAAAACCTGTGGGAACGTCGCGGAGGAAGAGGAATGCCGGATCTGCCGTGACGCGCGCCGCGACCCCCACGTCATCTGCGTGGTGGAGGAGTCCAAGGACGTCGTCGCGATCGAGAAGACCCGCGAGTTCCGGGGCCGCTACCACGTGCTCGGCGGCGCGATCAGCCCGATCGAGGGGGTCGGGCCGGACGACCTGCGCATCCGCGAGCTGATGCAGCGGCTCGCGGACGGGACGGTGACCGAGCTGATCCTCGCGACCGACCCCAACCTGGAGGGCGAGGCGACCGCGACCTACCTCGCCCGGCTGGTCAAGCCCATGGACATCACCGTCACCCGACTGGCCAGCGGCCTTCCGGTGGGTGGCGACCTCGAGTACGCCGACGAGGTCACGCTGGGCCGCGCATTCGAAGGACGGAGGCTGCTCGATGTCTGACACCAACAGCCCGCAGGACTGGAACGCCCTCGCCGAACGCGTCGCGTGCCACGTCGACAACTACCTGGACGGCCTGGAGGCGGTGGCCCGCGGCGACGGCGGGACGCACACCATCCCGCTGCTCCTGCTGGAGGTGTCGCAGGTCATCCTGGCGGGCGCGCAGCTCGGTGCCAGCGCCGACGTGATCCTCCCGGACAACTGGGAGCCCGAGGTGGGCGACGACCCCGACCTCGACTCGATCCGGCAGGGCCTGGCCGAGCGCCTCCAGGCGATGGACGAGTACGTCGAGGTCTTCGACCCCTACAAGGACACCGAGCCGACCTCCTACCGGCTGTCGGACGACCTTGTGGACGTCGCCAGCGACCTCGTCCACGGGCTCCGCCACTACAACCAGGACCGTCCCCTGGAGGCCCTCTGGTGGTGGCAGTACTCGTACTTCAACCACTGGGGCAACCACGCCGGCGCCGCCCTGCGAGCCCTGCACGCCTTCGTCGCCAACGCCCGCCTGAGCGTCGCCACGGAAGCGGCCACGGAAGCCGCCCCCGCCTGATCTGACCGGGTCCCGCCCGACCCGACCGGCTCGCCTAGCCGGACGCGGCGGGGCCGGTTCGCGCGCCGAGCGCCCACGCGATCAGCTCGGCCGCCTTCTCGACGTCCGAGCCGATCTGGCCGCTGCCTCCGGACCGCCAGGCGAACTGTTCGAGGTCGTCGTCCCAGGCGACCCGGGCCTCCTGCCCCCGGTAGGAGACGTGCAGCAGTCCGCCGCCGCCGTCCGGCCGCGCCGCCGCCACCTGCGGGGCCTTCCGGCGCAGCGCGGCGTAGAGGGACGGCAGGGGTCCCCGGCGAACCTTCGGCAACTCGTCCAATCCGCCCATCAGCTCTCCCATCGACTCCTTCACCGCCGCCCCGCACAGCACCGCCCCGAGCCGCTGTACGAGCACGACGGCTCCCTGGTGGACGAGATGGCCCCGGCACCCCGCCAACGTCTGCCTTTACATAGACGCTTGACCCCACGTCCGGGTGGTCCTCAGAAATGATCTGGACGGGGCCGAGGAGGCCTCATAGCGCTTACGGCACGGCAACCCTCGTGTCACCAGCGCCCCAGGAACCCCATCGACCCAGCACTTGGCCCCTTAACGCCCCAGCCCCCAGCCCCAGCCCCAGTCCGCCGGCCTCGGCCGGGTCGACCGGTCAACCCTTCTTGAGAGAGCCGGCGGGAGCAGGCGACGTCGCGGGCAGGCTCGCCGGCTCGGCAAGCGAGACCTCGACGGCCTTGCGCGTCCCCCAGTCGCCGACCCGGCGGCACGTGCACATCGCGTACAGGTAGAGCGGGCGCAGCACCAGCAGCCGCCACAGCGCGATCAACGGCGTGCATGCGAACAGCGCCGCGCGCGACCACGGCGATTCGTCGCTGCGCCGCACCGTGAAGATGCGCAGGCCCGACAGGTAGCACAGGACGATCCCCACCTGCGTCCCGGAAGCCGCGACCGCGCCGAGGTTCGCCCGTGAGGAGGGGTCGAGCAGCAGTACCGACGGCAGCAGCACTGCGAGCACCAGGTGCAGGTACTCGCTCACCGTCATCCAGAACACGGCACCGGTCACCGGCATGTACCGCAGCCACCACAGGTGCCGCACGGTCGTCCCGCGCATCCAGCGCAGCTGCTGCTTCAGGTAGTGGTCCAGCCGTTCTGGAACCAGCGTGAACGCGATCGCGCTCGGCTGATGGACGGTGTCACCCTGGAGCAGCGCGTAGAACGTGAGCATCGAGTCGTCGTTCATCTGCATCGGCCGGCCGGCGAACCGCTCGTGCTCGTACACGCCCGCGGAGCGGCGGACGACGTCGCCGCGGTAGAACGCCAGCGTCCCCGAGTTGATCGTCACCCGCCGCAGCACCGACTGGGCGCTGCGCACGCCGCGCGTGAACGGCAGGTACAGGACGCACGTCATCCGGGTGAGCAGGCTCGCCGTCCGGTTGAGGACCAGGACGTGCCCGGCCACCGACTGCACGCGCGGGTCCGCGAACGGCAGCAGCCCCTCCCGGACGGCGTGCCGGTCGAGGACGGAGTCGCTGTCGAGCGTGACGAAGACGTCGGCGTCGTCGGTGGCGAGGACGTGCATCTGCGCGAACCGCTTGCCCCGGTTCGGGGTGCGCTCCCAGGCGGTCTCGACGCCGAGCGCCGACGCGGCCTCCTCGAACTCGCGGCGCACGTCGTCGAGGGTGGCGGGCCTGCCGCGGGCGTCCACGGATCCGTCGTCGACGACGAGGACGCGGTCGACCCGGCGGCTCTGGGCCAGCACGGAGCGCAGGCATGCCCGCAGCGCCGCCGGATCCTCGTTGTAGACGGGCACCTGGACGGCCACGGTCAACGCGTCGAGGGCCGCGCGCTGCTCGCCGGACGCCCGGAACGGCCGCTCCATCCAGGACACCGGAACCCACCACAACGTCAGGAACGAGGCCGTCCAGGCGACGCACATCGCCCCGAACGAGGTCGTGAACGTGGTGACGGTCGCGACGAGATGGGTCATGGCCCAGACGGCGAACCCGGCCAGCGGCAGCGCCGCCAGCATGATCCGGGTCCGCGGCGGGACATAACGGGCGGTCGGTGCCTGGAACTCAGTGCTCAAGCGGCCCGCGCCCGCGCCGGAACCCGAATCTCACGAGCACCGAGCCGAGCAGCACGAGGCCGAGGGCGGCGGCGGCCAGCCAGGTGTGGCCCATCGCGAGTCCCGTGTAGGCGAGCGTTCCGCCGGTGGCCGCCGACCCGTAGGACATGGTGAGACCCTTCGCCACAGTTTGATCATCATCCTCGCCGTACCCCGCGGCCCCTCAAGTGATCACCGGCCCGGCGCAAAGGGTCTCCCTCCGGCCGCCGCGGGTTCAGGGCGTGCGCGGGGCGTGGAGGGGGACCCGGGCGGCCTGGACGGCGATGGCGGCGATCTCGCGGACGTCCATGGACGCCAGGGGTTCGATGCCCAGCAGGTAGCGGCTGTAGGCGATGCCGAGGGTCTGGCTCAGCAGCAGGGCGGCGCGCTCGCGGGCGCCGGGGTCGTCCGGCAGGACCTTCTGCAGGGCGGGGACGATCTCCTTGTCGAAGATGGCCTGGACGCGGGCCGCGGCGTCGGGGTGGGTGGGGGCCGTGCGCAGCAGGACGGCCTCGGCGGTGTTCTCGCCCGCCTCCCAGCGGGCCAGGAAGGACTCGACGTAGGCGGCCGCCGGGTCGCCGGCGCCGGCGAGGTCGGGCACGGCGAGGTCGATGGCGGAGGCGGCGGCGTAGAGCTCGGCCTTGCTGCCGAAGTACCGGATGACCATGGACGGGTCGATCTCGGCGTCCGCCGCGATCGCCCGGATCGTCGCGCGGTCGTAGCCGTCCTCGGCGAACCGGCGCCGGGCCGCGTCCAGGATCGCCGTCCGGGTGGGCGCGGACCGCTCGGTGAAGGCCATGCCGCCAACATATGCCATCAACTGTTGGCAAACGCGCGGACAACGGTTTAGAGTCCATCACGAGTTGGCCAACACCTGTTGGCAAACGTCTATTGGCAACAGGAGTGATCATGAATGCTCTTCCGGAGTCCACCGGTGTCCTCGTGGTCGGCGCGGGGCCCGTGGGCCTGTCCCTGGCCGCGTCGCTGCGGCAGAAGGGGGTGGACGCGGTCCTGCTGGACCGGGCGGCGGAGGGCGCGAACACCTCCCGGGCGGCCGTGGTCCATGCCCGCACGCTGGAGGTGCTGCGCGAGATCGAGGCGACCGGCGAACTGGTCGAGCGCGGGATCGTCGTGCCGCGCTTCACCGTCCGGGAGCGGGACCGCGTGCTGCTCACCGTCGAGTTCGGCGACCTGCCGACCGACTTCCCGTACACGCTGCTCGTCCCGCAGAACGTCACCGAGGAGATCCTGCTCGGACGGCTGCGCGCGGCGGGCGGCCTCGTGCACCGGCCGTACGAGGTGACGGGCCTGACGCAGGACGAGGACGGGGTGACGGC
Source organism: Actinomadura sp. NPDC000929 (assembly GCF_040492065.1). Lineage (NCBI taxonomy): Bacteria > Bacillati > Actinomycetota > Actinomycetes > Streptosporangiales > Thermomonosporaceae > Actinomadura > Actinomadura sp. NPDC000929. Next base: position 23,308 of record NZ_JBEUPA010000072.1, read on the forward strand.
CACCCTGGTCGGCGGCGAGCGGATCCGCGCGGCCTACGCGGTCGGGACGGACGGAATGCACAGCACCGTCCGCGAGCACGCCGGGATCGCCTTCGAGGGCGACGCCTACCCGCAGTCGTTCGTCCTCGCCGACGTGCGTCTCGACTGGGCCGGCGGCAGCGAGGAGGTCATGCTGTTCTTCTCCGGGGAGGGCGTCACGGTCGTCGCGCCGCTCCCCGGCGGGCGGCACCGCATCGTCGCGACCGTCGACGAGGCGCCCAAGGAGCCGACCGCCGCCGACGTCCAGGCGCTCCTGGACGCGCGCGGCCCCAGGCGCCGTCCCGCGCTGGTCGAGGACGTCGTGTGGAGTTCGCGCTTCCGCGTCCACCACAGGCTGGCGGCGCGCTACCGCGCGGGCCGCGTCTTCCTGGCCGGCGACTCCGCCCACGTCCACAGCCCGGCGGGCGGGCAGGGGATGAACACCGGCATCCAGGACGCCCTCAACCTCGCCGGCAAGCTCGCCGCCGTGCTGGGCGACGGCGCCCCCGACTCCGTACTGGACGAGTACGAGACCGAGCGCCGTCCCGTAGCCGAGCAGGTCGTCGCGTTCACCGACAGGATGACCCACGTCGCGACCGTGGGCAGCCCCGTGCTGCGCGGCGCGCGCAACACCCTGCTGCGCACTCTCGACTGGATCCCCGCCGTCCACCGCACGATGGCGATGAACCTCTCCGAGCTGTCCACCGATCCCGCTCGCCGCTGAGCCTGTTGCCGCGGCCGCGGGGGAGGGCGCAGCATGCGGGAGTGCGATATTCGATCAACATTCCGAACTTCGGGGACTTCGCCGACCCCAGGACGGTCGCGCGCGTCGCCGCGGCGGCGGAGCAGGCCGGGTGGGACGGGCTGTTCGTGTGGGACCACGTCGTCCATGTGAGGAGCGACCGCAAGTCCTTCGGCGATCCGTGGATGCTGCTGACGGCGGCGGCGCTGGCGACCGAGCGGATCAGGCTCGGGACGCTGGTCACGCCGGTCCCGCGGCGGCGTCCGCAGCAGCTGGCCCGCCAGGTCGCCACGCTGGACGTCCTGAGCGGCGGCCGGGTCGTCTTCGGGGCGGGCCTCGGCGGTCCGGTCGCCGACGAGTACGGGGCGTTCGGCGAGCCCACCGACCCCGCCCTTCTGGCCGAGCGCCTGGACGAGGGGCTCGGCCTGCTCGAACGCTACTGGTCCGGCGAACCGGTCACGCATCACGGGCGGCACTACCGGGCCGACGACGTGGCGCTGCTGCCCGCGACGGCGCAGCGGCCGCGGCCGCCGGTGTGGATCGCCGGGTTCTGGCCCAACCGGCGGCCGATGCGGCGGGCCGCCCGCTGGGACGGCGCCGTCCCGCTGTTCGGCCCCGGCTCCCACGGCCGCGCGCCCGCCGTGGAGGACGTCCGCGACCTGGCCGCCTACGTCCGGCGGCACCGGGAGGGCGACGGGCCCTTCGAGATCGTCGTCGGCGGCGCCAGCCCCGCCGACGCCCGCGACCTGGTCGGCCCGCTGGCCGACGCGGGCGCCACCTGGTGGGACGAGCGCCGGATCATCGGTACCGAGGAGAACGAGCGCCTCGAACCCGTCCTGCGCCGCATCGAGCAGGGTCCGCCCGCGCTCTAGCCCCGCGGCACGGCCGGGCGGGGCCTGTCGCGGAACGGGCTGTGATCCTCGCGCGCCGCGGCGGGGCTCAGCGGCGGTAGGCGAGGACGTCGCGCGCCACGGCGTCGCGTTCGGCGGCCTCCCGCTCGGCCTCCCGCCGTTCGGCTTCGACGCGGGCGTCGTAGGCCGTCCGGGCAGCGGCGATCGCGCTCTGGTGCTCCTCCGTCCACACGACGAGCGACCGGATCGTCGCGTGCAGCGTCGCGCCCATCGGCGTGAGCGCGTAGTCGACCCGCGGCGGGACGGTCGGGTGCACGGTGCGGCTGACGAGCCCGTCCCGTTCGAGGTGCCGGAGCGTCCGCGCGAGCATCCGCTGGCTGATGCCGTCGATCCGGCGGCGGAGCTCGGTGAAGCGCAGGGAGCGCTGGTCGAGCAGCGCGATGACGAGCAGCGACCACTTGTCCGCGATGCGGTCGAGGATCTGCCGGACCTCGCAGTCGTTGCGGGTGTCCCACTGCAGAACGGCCTCGTCCGCATCGGTAACCCCGCAGTAACCGGGGGACGCGAATGTTCCGTCTTCCATGCCTCCCGATGGTGTCGGACGATGCTGCCGGTAACAAGAGGGAACCGGCATCCATCAGGGGAACCGGTGCCTCGACGGAGAGGAGCCGGGTCATGTCCACATCCGCGTCCCGCATGGGCGGCCGCGCCTGGGCGTCGCTGCTGGTCCTGTGCGGTGCGGTCTTCCTGGAGGGGATCGACGTGGCGATGCTCAACGTCGCGCTGCCGTCGATCCGGGCGGACCTGGGGTTGTCGACCGGGATGCTGAGCGGCGTCATCAGCGCCTACGTGCTCGGCTACGGCGGGTTCATGCTGCTCGGCGGGCGCACGGCCGACCTGCTGGGCCGGCGCCGGGTCTTCCTGTTCTGGCTGACGGTCTTCCTGGTGTTCTCGGGACTGGGCGGCCTCGCCACCGAGGGCTGGATGCTGCTGGTCGCGCGGTTCGTCACCGGCGTCGCGTCGGCGTTCATGGCCCCGGCGGGGCTCGCGCTGGTGACCGCCGCGTTCCCGGCCGGGCCGGCGCGCACCCGGGCGCTCGGCGTCTACGCGGGGACGGCCGCGGGCGGCTTCTCGCTCGGCCTGGTCGCCGGCGGCCTGCTGACGTCGCTCGGCTGGCGCTGGGTGTTCTTCGCGCCGGTGATCCTTTCGGCGCTGCTGCTGGCGGCGGCCGTCCCGCTGGTCGCCGACCCGGACGCCGCCGGGCCGCGGAGGGGGCTCCGCGACTTCGACCTGCCGGGCGCGTTCGCCGTCACGGGCGCCATGCTCCTCCTCGTCTACGGGGTCGTCCGGCTGGAGCACCCCGGCGAGGGCGCCGCGCTGACCGCCGTCGTCCTCGCCGCGGGCCTGCTCCTCCTCGCCGCGTTCACCGTGATCGAGCGCCGGTCGCCCAGCCCGCTCGTCCGGCTCGGCGTCCTGCGGTCGGCCGCCCTCGTCCGGACGGACGCGAGCGCGCTGCTGTTCATCGGCGCCTTCGCCGGATTCCAGTTCCTGATGACCTTGTACCTGCAGGAACTGCGGGGATGGACGACCTGGCAGACCGGACTGGCGATGCTCGTCATCGGCGTCGACACCGTGCTCGCGCCGACGCTGACCCCGCGCCTGGTGAACCGCTTCGGCAACCCGCGGGTCCTGCTGGGCGGCCTCGTCCTCGCGGCCGTCTCCTACGGGCTCTTCCTGCCGGTCGGGCTCGACTGGGCCTACGCCGCCATGTTCCCGATCATGGCGCTGCTCGGCCTGGCGTTCTCCCTCGCCTACGGCCCGCTGACGATGGCGGCCACGGACGGCGTCGACGAGAGCGAGCACGGCCTGGCGGGCGGCCTGCTCTACACGGCGATCCAGTTCGGCACGGCCCTCGGCCTTTCCGCCGTGACGGCCGTCCAGGTCGCGGCGCTCGGCGGGGGCGGCTCCCCCGAAGCCCGCCTCGACGCACTGCGAACGGCCCTGGCCGTCCCCTTCGCCGCGGCCGTCGCCGCCGCGCTGATCACGGCATTCGGCCTCCGAACCCGTCCCGCGAAGGCGACCGAACCGGCACAGGCCCCCATCAAGACCGCCGCCTAGGCCCGAACGAGAGGAATCGACGGGCGGGCGTGCCGTGACCGGCACGCCCGCCCGATGGCGGCGCGGAGCGCTACGTGATCGGCGCCTTCCAGGTCGCCTCCCAGGTCTGCGGCCCGACGATGCCGTCGACGTTCAGCCCCTTCTCCTTCTGGAAGGCCGCGCAGACCTCCTCCGAGTGGGTGCCGTAGATCCCGTCGACCACGAGGCTCGTCCAGCCGCGCTTGAACATCTTGTCCTGCCAGGTGCGGACGTCGTCGCCCTGCATCAGGGCGAGGAACCGGCCCGGCCAAGGCGGAGCCTGCACCGCTTCCTGAACGCTCTGCTGGGTCATGCTGATCGCCTCCTCACGGATTGGCGGATTGATTCACTTGTTCGCGCTCGCGGGCCGCCGATCGCCGTCGCCGCTCGGCACCGGCACCGCCGTCGGCACGGACGTCGTCGCCGTCGCCTGCGGAACCGTCTCCCGCGGCGTCTTCGGATCGGCGGTCCCGTGAACGCCTTCCAGCACTTCGCGGCCCTGCTTGTCCACGAAGTTGGTGAACAGCTCCTGCGAGTAGCCGAGCAGGACCGCCCAGGCGATGATCTGGCCCGACGAGTCGAGGGCGCTGAGCCCCGGGACGAACTCGCCGCGCAGGAGCAGGAGCCCGAGCACGGCCACGAGCGCCCCGGTGGGAAGTTTCAGGAGTGCCAGGGCTACGGGGATGCCGAAGGAGGTCGTGGATCCCTTGACCTTCCGCAGAGCGGAGGCGGCCGCGATACAGGCCGCCGTGACCCCGGCGATCTCGACGATGGCGTAGTCCCCAGGCGACGCGACCGAGCCTGGGGAAGGCAGGGGCGACGCGCTGGAGGTCCTGCTGGGGCAGGCGACCTGGTTCCCCGGCGTGAAGCACAGCGGCACGGCCGACTTCCAGATGGCCCCGGCCACGGCGATGCCGCACGCGAGGCAGAACAGGCCGAGCGCGGTGAGCCAGACGAGGCGCGCGAAGTTCGCCGCGCGCAGCCTCTCCTTGAGAGAGGCCTCCCGCGCGGCGTCGACCGCGTCCAGCACGGCCGACAGCGCCGGGGCCGACGGCGTGGAATCGTCGGTGCCGCGCGTCGCCGTCCACCAGTGTTGCCGGCCTCCCGTGTCCTGGGCGGCGTGGTTCGCCGACCCCGCCTGCTGCAGTTCCCACGCGGCCTTCTCGGCGGCGATGCGGCGGGTGTCGTCCGGGGGGAGATGCTGCTTGATGATGGCGAACAGGTCCGGCAGGTGTGGTGCGAGTTCCTCGGGGGGAAGCGTCCGCAACCACATGGTGCGTGCGGAGTTGACGTACATCTGCGCCGCTGCCACATGCGACGCGCTCCGGCCCCGAGGGTGCTCGTCGATGTCGAGGACCCGGCGGGCATCCTCCAGGGCCAGGAAGGCGTTCGAGACGAGTTGCGCCTGCTCGGTGGAGCGGGGGCGCGCGCTCTTCGAGTTCAGTTGCGCGTCCAGTTCCCGGACGTTCGCGTGCACTCCCTCGCAGAGGACCCAGGACGTCCGCTCACGGTTCCACTCGTGTATCCGCGACGCGATCGGCATCCGCGCCAGCCAACGCCACATCGGCACCCCTCGGTACGGCACTCGCCCGTGCACCGCCCTCGATCCCCACGCTATTCGGGCGTCTCGGCCGCCGGGATCCATGGCGCGTACATTCTGCGCCACGGTCGTCCCTACCGCCCGGCCCGCTGCGCAAGGCCGCGCCACCCGGGGGTGACGCCCCGCGAAAGCCACCGAACACCGCCGGCGCCATCCGGTGGATGGGCACCGGCGATCGGCGGTGACGCGTCGGCGGGCCGGACCCGGGCGGTCAGTCCTGGATGGTGATCTCGGTGGTCACCGGGGACGGGCCGAGCACCCAGGTGGCGGTGATCTTCACCTTCGTCCCGATCGGGACGGACCGGTCCACCCCGACGGGGAAGCTTCGCCCGACGTCGGAGGACGACAGCTGCAGCTCGGGCGGCACGGTGACGCCCGGGGTGTCGCTCGTCAGCTTGATCACCGCGCCGAACGGGTGCCAGACGTCGCCGAGTCCCACCACGCCGTAGTTCGGCCAGTAGCCGGGGGTGTTCCGGATCTCCCTGACCTGGCCGACGGAGAACTGCTTGGGCACCCCGATCAGGCTGGAGGTCATCACGTTGTTGCCGAGGTCCGCCGTCATCCCGACGTGGCGCGGGCTCCTGTCGGCGGAGACGCTGATCGGGAACGTGGCGCTGGTGGCGCCCGCGGGCACGACGACGTAGGGCGCGGCGTAGGCGGTCCCGTTCCAGGTGGGGTCGTTGCGGATGTCGACGGCGAGTCCGCCGACGGGCGCCGGTGACTGGATGCGCACGGTGCCGGTGACCGTCGTGCCGGTCACCGCGATCGCCTCCCCGTACTGCTGCTTGACCCAGAAGTTCGTCACCCCTTGCTCGCGCCAGTCCGGCGGCACCACGGTGACGGCCGTTTCGGCCGTGGTGCCGTTGGCGGACGCCTGCAGCCGCGTCGCGGTCGTCTCGCTTCCCGACTCCACCCGGATCGGGAAGGTGACGGTCTGCTTGCCCTCCGGCACGGTGACCTTGCGCCCGGTCGACCTGGCGTAGTTCGGATCCCCGAACTCGGTCAGGTCGCGCAGCTCGACGACGGTCCCGCCGGCGGGCGCGGGCTCGGTCAGGGTGACCTTCTGGAGCGCCTCCTGCCCGGCGCTGATGGTGGACGGCGTGACGCTCGTCGACTCGACGGCGACGGCCGCCGCCCGCGCGGCGAGGGGGGTCGCCAGGCCGAGCAGCAGCGGCGCGGCGGCCAGCACGGCGGCGCGGCGGCCCACGGCCGCCTTGGAGAGGTTTGCCATGATCGCTATCCAAAGATCAACGAGGGTCGTTCCGCCAGGCCAGGACGCTGCACGTCAGACACTCGTAATAACCGGTAGGCGATCTGCCCGAGGAGACCCGTGCGTTCGAACGCCCGGTCCGGGCCCCGATCCCCCGGCCTGACGAGCCCCGCTCGCCGGGCCAGGAGGGTGGGCCGAGGAAGGCGACGACGTCCGGGGGCTGCCGGGGGACGGGGAGAGTTACCTGGTCGTGATCCATGGGTTCCGCCTCTGTAGACTCGATGACCAGAAACGCCCGACCCCGATCCGAGGAGCGCCCACTCGTGGCTCTTGTCGTGCAGAAGTACGGTGGCTCCTCCGTCGCCGACGCCGAAGGCGTCAAGCGGGTCGCCCAGCGCATCGTCGCAACGAAGAAGGCGGGCAACGACGTGGTCGTCGTGGTCTCCGCCATGGGCGACACGACGGATGACCTCATCGACATGGCCAAGCAGGTCAGCCCCCTGCCGCCCGGCCGTGAGCTGGACATGCTGCTCACCGCCGGCGAGCGGATCTCGATGGCGCTGCTGGCCATGGCCATCGCGAACCTGGGCCACGAGGCCCGCTCGTTCACCGGCTCCCAGGCCGGTGTGATCACCGACGGCTCGCACGGCAAAGCCAAGATCATCGATGTGACGCCGGGACGGATCCGGACCGCGCTGGACGGCGGCTCGATCTGCATCGTGGCCGGATTCCAGGGCGTCTCGCAGGGGACCAAGGACATCACGACGCTCGGCCGCGGCGGGTCCGACACCACGGCCGTCGCGCTCGCGGCGGCGCTCGACGCCGACGTCTGCGAGATCTACTCCGACGTCGACGGCGTCTTCACCGCCGACCCGCGCATCGTGACCGCCGCGCGCAAGATCCCGAAGATCTCCTACGAGGAGATGCTGGAGATGGCGGCCAGCGGGGCGAAGATCCTGCATCTGCGCTGCGTGGAGTACGCGCGCCGCTACAACATCCCGATCCACGTGCGGTCCTCGTTCAGCCAGAAGGTGGGGACGTGGGTCGTCGACAGCAGCGAGATCGAAGGACAGGACATGGAGCAGGCGATCATCTCCGGCGTCGCGCACGACCGGAGCGAGGCCAAGATCACCGTGGTCGGGGTGCCCGACAAGGTCGGTGAGGCCGCCACGATCTTCACGGTGCTGTCCGAGGCCGAGATCAACATCGACATGATCGTGCAGAACGTGTCGGCGGCGTCGACCGGGCGCACCGACATCTCGTTCACGCTGCCGTCCACCGACGGGCAGAGCGCCCTCACCGCGCTGAACAAGCTCAAGGAGAAGATCGGCTTCGAGTCGCTGCGCTACGACGACCGCATCGGCAAGGTGTCGCTGATCGGCGCCGGGATGCGCTCGCACCCGGGCGTCACCGCGTCGCTGTTCGGCGCGATCGCCGAGGCCGGCGTGAACATCGAGATGATCTCCACCTCGGAGATCCGGATCTCGGTCGTCGTCGCCCAGGACGACATCGACACCGCCGTCGCCGCCGCGCACCGCGCGTTCGACCTGGACGCCGAGCAGGTCGAGGCCGTCGTCTACGGGGGCACCGGCCGCTGACCGCACGCCGAAGCGGGCCGCACGGGTCTCCGTGCGGCCCGCTTCGGCATGCCCGGCCTGTGGCGCATGACGCTGACGCCGGCCGCCCCCGGTGGCAGGGTCGTATAGGGAACCGCCCGCGCGCGGCGGGAGTTGGACGTGCGGACACGACTCGACGGCGAGAGGGTGACGCGACCATGGCCCCGAATGCCCGGACGGCCGGCGCGAGGACCAGCGGGACGGACGGGCCGACGCTCGCCGTCGTCGGAGCCACGGGGGCCGTCGGGGCCGTGATGATCGACCTGCTGACCACCCGCCGCGACGTGTACGGGGAGATCCGGCTGGTCGCCTCGCCCCGGTCGGCGGGACGGGCGCTGCCGCTGCGGGGCGCCCAGGCCCCGGTGGCGGCGCTGGCGCCCGAGGTGTTCGACGGCGTCGACATCGCGGTGTTCGCGGTGCCCGACGCGGTGGCCGCGCGGTGGGCGCCCGTCGCGACGGACCGCGGCGCCGTGGCGGTCGACCACTCCGGGGCGTTCCGGATGGCGCCGGACGTGCCGCTCGTCGTCCCGGAGGTGAACCCGGAGCGGGTGCGCCGGCGTCCCCGCGGGATCGTCGCGAGCCCCGGCTGCACCACGCTCTCGATGATCACGGTGGTCGGCGCGCTGCACCAGCGGTACGGGCTGCGGGAGCTCGTCGTGTCGTCCTACCAGGCCGCGTCGGGGGCGGGGGTGGAGGGCGTCGACACGCTGTACGAGCAGATGGAGAAGGTCGGCGGCGACCGCGCGCTCGGCACCCGCGCGGGCGACCTGCGCCGCGCGGTGGGCGAGCTCGGGCCGTTCCCGGCGCCGCTCGCGATGAACGTCGTGCCGTGGGCGGGCGAGGTGCGCGACGGCGGCTGGAGCTCGGAGGAGCTCGGGATCCGGGAGGAGGCGAGGAAGGTGCTCGGCCTGCGCGACCTGCGGGTGACGGCGACCTGCGTCCGCGTCCCGGTGGTGACGGCGCACTCGCTGTCGGTCCACGCGGTGTTCGAGAACCGGGTCGACCAGCGGGAGGCGCAGGCCGTCCTCGCCGGGTCGCCCGGCGTCGTCCTGTGCGACAACCCGGAGACGCAGGAGTTCCCGACGCCCGCGGACGTCGTCGGCACCGACCCCGCCTGGGTGGGGCGGGTGCGGCGCTCGCTGGACGATCCGAAGGCGCTCGACCTCTTCCTCTGCGGCGACAACCTCCGCAACGGCGCCGCGCTCAACACCGCCCAGATCGCCGAGCTGGTCGCCGCCGAGCTCACCCCCTGAGGGCCGCGAGGACGGCGGCGGTGTCCAGGTAGAAGGGGCGGAACTCGCTGACCAGGCCGTCCCGCACCGTGATCCACTGCAGGACGGACGTGTCGACCTCCCGCCCGGTCGCGCGGGCCCGGAAGACGCAGTCGTTGCGGACCGTCACCGTCTCGCCGTCCACGGCGTAGTGCTGCTCGCGGAACGTCAGCTCCGACCACAGCTCGCTCATCACGGCCATGAACCGCTCCATGCCGTCGTGGCCGCGCCACGTCCCGCCGTAGGGGAGGCTGGGCGCCTGGTGCATGACGACGTCCGGGGTGAGATGGGCGGCCATCACGGAGAAGTCCCCCTTGCCGGGGCCGCCGGCGGCCAGGTAGTCCGCCTCGGCGGCGTAGAAGCGTTCGAGTGCTTTCAGCGCATCGGCCATGCTCGGTGAACACCGGGCCCGGGCGCCGGGTTGCGCCGCGCGGCGGGCGGCGCCATGAGCGGGAGGCCGTACTCGGGCTTAGGGTGGCATGCGTGACCGAGACGAAGGCCGTGAAGTCCGAGCAGACGCGCGCCCTGATCGTCGAAACGGCGCTGCGCCTGTTCCGGGAGCGGGGATACGAGCAGACGACCATGCGGGCGATCGCCAAGGAGGCGGGTGTCTCGGTCGGCAACGCCTACTACTACTTCGGGTCCAAGGAAGAGCTGATCCAGGCGTACTACGACGAGCTGCAGGACGAGCACGTCGCCGCCTGCAGGGCCGTCCTCGACACCGAGCGCGAGTTCGCGCCCCGGCTGCTGGGCGTCCTCAGGGCCCGGGTCGACACGATGGTCCCGTACCACGAGTTCGCCGGGAAGTTCTTCAAGTTCGCCGCCGAGCCGACCAGCCCGCTCAACCCGTTCAGCGCCGAGTCCGGGCCCGCCCGCGACTCGGCGGTGGCGATCTACCGCGAGGTCGTCGAGGGCTCCGACCTGAAGATCGACAAAGAGTTCCGGGCGGAGCTGCCCGAGCTGCTGTGGATCTACTCGATGGGCATCGTGCTGTACTGGGTGCACGACAGCTCGCCCGGCTGCCGCAAGACCTACCTCCTCGTCGAGCGGACGGTCCCGCTGGTCAACCGCATGGTCGCGATGTCGCGCATTCCCGGCTTCAAGTCGGTGACCCGCGAGCTGGTGGGTATCATCCGCGAGGTCCGCGCCTGATCGTGATGTCCCAGTGGTCCTTCTCGCGGGCGAAGACGACGCCCTCGGGGGACCGGTGGAGCCGCGCGCCGTCCCCGCGCACGCCGGTGAACGGGTAGCGCCGCACCGCCTCGTCGACGCAGGCTCCGGTCGCGATGTCGATCTTGTAGCCGTTGGCATGGCTGTAGGCGCCGCCCGCGTGCCCGTGCTCGGTGCCGCCGGTGACGACGATCTCGCAGCCGCTCGACTCCGCGAACTCGATCAGGCTCCTGATCGTCCCCCACCGGATGCCCTCGAAGGAGGTGCAGGTCCGCACCGTCCGGTCGGAGCAGCCGCCGGTGGAGCGCCAGCCGATGCCGCTCGCCCGCAGCGCGTACTCGGCGAACTGCTGGTCCAGGCGCTGCGAGCTCGGCAGGTCCGGCGGATCGTCGCGCGGCGGGACGGTCCGTCTCCGCGCGGCCGGCGACCCGGCTCCGGGACGGGGCGCGGGCACCGTGGCGAGCAGGCGCCCGGCCGGGGCCGGCGGCCCGGCGTCGGACGCGGGCGGCGGACCCGGTGGAGGGCGGGTCGCGGCGGACGCGCGGGGAGGGGCGAGCGCGAGCATCGTGGCGGCGATGGCGAGCGCGGTCGCGGCGGCCGCCCGGCGGAAGGCCGGATGACCGGCGACGCCGGGCGCCCGGCCGCACCTCGACGGCATGGCGCAGTGGACGCTGCACGGCCGTGGCATGGGCGATCCCCCCGATCGGTGACGTCCGGGGGGCGAGAGCCGGTCCTCGCTGGACCGGTGGTGCGGTCGGCCGTTCGGAGGGATGCCCGAAGGGTCGATCTTGTAAACCCGGGCCGGGCGGGGCGGCCCGCCCGGCCCGGGGAAAGATCACGACATGCCGAGATGTTTCCGGGCGAAGTCGATCTCGGCGGCCATCTGGGTGATGCGCTCCTCGACGACGAGGGAGCCGTGGCCCGCGTCGTACCGGTACACCTCGTGCGGGCGCCCCAGCTCCGTGAGCCGCGCCAGATAGTTGTCGATCTGCCGGATGGGGCAGCGCGGGTCGTTCTCCCCCGCCAGGACCAGCACCGGCGCCTTGACCCGCTCGACGTAGGTGATGGGGGACGACTCGCGGTACCGCTCCGGCACCTCCTCCGGCGAACCGCCGAACAGGGACCGGTCGAACGCCTGCAGGCCCTCCATCTCGTCCTCGTACGCGGCGACGTAGTCGGCCACCGGAACGGCCGCGACCGCGACGCTCCAGTCGTCCGGCTGCGTGCCGATCCCGAGCAGGGTGAGGAACCCTCCCCACGACCCGCCGGTCAGCACCAGCCGCGCCGGGTCGGCGAGGCCCGACTCGACCGCCCAGTCGCGGACGGCCTTGATGTCCTCCAGTTCGGTGATGCCGACGCGCCCCTCGATGGCGTCGCGCCATTCGGAGCCGTAGCCGGTCGAGCCCCGGTAGTTGACGCGGACGACCGCGAAACCGTGGTCGACCCACGCGGCGACGGCGGGGGCGAAGGAGTCGTCGTCCTGCGCGGTCGGCCCGCCGTGGACGTCGAAGACGGTCGGGTGGGGGCGGTCGCCCTCCGGCTTGCTGACCAGCGCGTGGATGCGGCCGCCTGGGCCGTCCACCCACACGTCCTCGACCGGGACGGACGGCGGCGCCGCGGGCCCGGGCGGGGCGAGCACGACCGCGCCGGACGTCGAGCGGATCACCGGCGGCTCGGCGGCCGACGACCAGAAGAACTCGACCGTCCCGTCCGGCCGGACGTCGGCCCCGCCGAGCACCCCGCGCGGCGTGTCGATCCTGGTCAGGTCCCCGCCGGTCAGGTCGTAGCGGTACAGCTCGTCGCGCGCCTCGTGCGAGTGGGAGACCAGCAGCGCGGCCCCGTCGGGGTACCAGGTCGCGCCGATCTCGCCGGGCAGGTCGAGGACGATCTCCTGCTCGGTGCCCGCGACCGGGTCCCAGATGAGCATCTCCTCCCGCCCGCGCCGCTCGTGGTGGACCAGGAGCCGCGGGTCGCCGTCGACCGGGGCGAACCCGGCGCCGTAGACCCCCTTGCCCGGCCCGTCCCACAGGTCGGCGACCGGGGAGCCGTCCTGCCGCACGACCCGCAGCGCCATGTGGCGGCTGTCGCCGTGCTCGCTGTGCCCGATCGCGATCAGGGACTCGTCCCGCGAGACGTCGGCGACGTGGGCGTCCTCCGCGTGGTGGTAGATCACCTCCGGCGCGGCGCCCGCCCGGCACAGGTGGACGCTGTTGCCCTCTCCCGTCGTCCGCCCGATCACGGCGAGGCCGCTGCGGCCCAGCGCCAGCCCCGACGGGTACGACGGCTCCAGCTCGGGAACGGCCGGAACGCTCTCGGTCTCTCCGAACGGGACGCGCTTCCACACGCCGAACTCGTCGCCGTCCGTGTCGGCGAACCACCACACCCACTCGCCGGACGGGTCGACGGTCCCGGCCCAGGTCCCGTTGGGGCGGTCGGTCACCTGGCGCTGCTCGCCCGTCTCGCGGTCCCAGGTGTAGATCTCCCAAGTCCCGCTCACGTTGGAGCGGTAGATGCTGCGGCTCGGGGCGTCTCGCGCCCATCGGGGCAGGCTGATTCGCGCGGCCCGGAAACGCGCCTTCCAGCGCTCGTCGTCGACCATCCCCCCAGTATCGCCGACCCTTCCGCGCTGTCCTTCGTGACGGGTCAGGGGGCGGGGGCGCCGGCGACGAAGGTGAGTTCCTGGGGGGAGGGCACCAGTTCCACCGTGGTGCCGGGCCGGAGCTCCTCGCCGAGGACGGCGGTGATCGCGTCGGTGAGGGCGGCGGCCAGGTTCGCGCTGATCTCGGCGGCGTCGGGACGGTCGAAGGCGGCGGCGCGCACGCCCATGACCAGCGAGACGTTCGTGTCCACGGCCTTCCCGCCCTGCGCGAAGCGGCCGGCGGGGACGCCGGACAGGCGGATGCCCACCAGCCCGCGGGCCCATTCGCCGTAGACGCCGACGATGGCCTCGGTCAGCGCGGTGACGAGTTCGGATTCGCTGCCCGCCAGCTTGTCCTCTGGCAGGTGGGCGGTCAGGTGCGGCACAGTGGTCCCCGTTCTCTTTGGCCTCAAAGGCTTTGACCTCAAAGATAACTGGGGAGGGTGGCGATGTCCACCGGATCGGGCGGTCCGGCCGTCGACGAGGCCGTCCGCACCCTGCTGCTGCTCATGCCGCGCCTCGTCGGCCGCGCCAAGCGGCTGCCCATTCCGCCGGCGCTCCAGGGCCTCGACCTGGCGCCGCGCCATCTCGCGCTGCTGGCCCACCTGGAGTACGACGGCCCGGCCAGCGTCAACGAGCTGGCCGCCCGGCTGGAGGTCGCCCCGACGACCGTCAGCCTCATGGTGAGCGAGCTGTCGCGGCCGGGCGTCCTGGAGCGCACCGCCGACCCCGCCGACCGCCGCCGCCGCATCGTCGCCATCGCCCCCGCCTTCGCCGCGCCGATCGGCGAGTGGCTCTCCGGCAGCGCCTCCGCCTGGGAGCGCGTCATGCGCGACCTCGCCCCCACCGAGCGCGCCACGGTCATCAGCGCTCTGCGCGCCTATGAGGCCGCCCTGGAACAGGGTCCCGCCGAACGTCAGGACGCCGATCCGGGATAGCGGTCGTCTTCGCCTGGCCCGGCGCTGGTCAGAGGGTTTGCCGCTTACGGCCGTGCGGCGTCGGCTGCTTCGTGCCGGCCAGCGTGCGGTGGACGGTGCGGGCCACCCGTTCGATGGTGGCGATCCCGTAGGCCATGGACGGGGTGTCCTGGGTGAGGACGACGATCATGTAGTCCTCGCCATGCCCGTCGAAACTCCCGATGCTGTGGACGCGCCAGCGCCGCTCCGGGCGGGGCAGCCAGCCGTTCTTCACATGCCAGGCGACCTCGGGAGGACGCCCCGCGGGGGTCCCCCACCGCTGTGCCGGGACGACCTCGTGCATCAGCCTCAGCGCGTAGGCGCGGGCCCCGGCGGGCAGGAGCGCGTTCGGCGCGGTGAGGCGCCTGAGCAGTTCGATCTCGTCGTGCGCGGTGATCTGGGTGAGTCCCCAGTGGCCGTCCGGCTCCAGTTCGGTCCGCGTCATCCCGGCCCGGTCGATGAAGTCCGCGATGCGGGCACGTCCCAGCGAGCGCCACAGCTCGGACGTCGCGCGGTTGTCCGAGCGGGTGATCATCCTGCGGGCCCGGAGCCTCTCGGCCGCCGTCAGCGGGCGCTCCTCGTCGACGGCCCGGCGCAGCAGCGCGCCCAGGACCGTGACCTTGACGACGCTCGCCGAGTCGTAGCGGCGCCCGGCCGCGACCGCGCAGCGGATGCCGCGCCGGCGGTCGTACACGGCGACGGACTCGGTCCCGGCGCGGCCGCGCAGCGCCTGCCCGATCC